>UQXJ01000009.1 GCA_900545015.1 uncultured Mollicutes bacterium
ATCAAAGAAAAAGAATAAACCAATATGATTTTAATCATATTTAATCTATTTTTTTATGCATTTCAATAAATCGAATTTCCTATATTAAAGAAAAATGGATATTTCTATCCACTTTTTACTTATAATGTCTTATTCTTTTTACCAATTGCCTTAGTTTTTTCTTTTAAATAGTTAACCAATCCAGTATCATCCTTGATTAAAGGATAAAGTGTATTATAAACATTTTTATGATAATTATTTAACCATTCAATTTCTTCGCTTGTCATCATTGATAAATCAAGTGAACGTGTTTCAATTGGGACATAAGTAATTGTTTCAAATTTATAGAATAATCCGTCATTTGTTTCAAACGCTTTAACGCAAAGTAAATTGTTTTCAATACGGATTCCATATTTATTTTCTTTATATACACCTGGTTCAATTGTTGTAATCATCCCTGGAACAATAGCGCCTTGATCATCTCTATCTTTCATCGCTCTATAACGAAGTCCGTTTGGTCCTTCATGAACATTTAAGATATATCCAACACCATGTCCTGTACCACATTTATAATCCATTCCTTCTTTCCAGAAATATTCACGTGATCTAATATCGATTGTATGTCCATCACTTCCTTGTAAGAAAATTGTATTACTAACGGCAATTACAGCTTTTAAAGTTAACGTGTAGTCATGAATGTATTCTTGTGTAGGTTTTCCAATTAAAAATGTTCTAGTTGTATCTGTCGTTCCACCATAATATTGGCCACCACTATCAACTAAAAGTTCAATATCTTTATTAGAAACTACACTATGAATTTCTTTTGTTGGTTCATAATGCATTTGAGCGGCATTTGGTCCAACAGCAGCAATAGTATCAAAAGATAATTCGAAGCATTCTTTGTTTTCTAATCTAAATTCTTTAAGCTTTTCACTATAATCATATTCACTTAGGTTTTTATGTAGATTATCTTCTAAATATTTACCAAATTTAAGTAATGCAACACCATCAATAGCTTGAATTCTTTTTGTGTTGTTAGCTTCAACTTCACCCTTAATTGCTTTCATTAAATATGAAGGATTCTTTCCTAAAATTTTATTTTTTAAGATGTTGAATAATTTTGCATTTACCTTTGATGGATCAATTAATGTTTTAACTTCATCATGTTCTTTTAAAAATTCACTAATTTCTTCATATTTATGAATTGAAATGTTAGGCGTTGCAAAATCAATCTTATCTAAATCAACAAATAAATGATTTCCATATTTTTTTGATAGATATAAATATGAATAGAAGACTGGGTTGCATGGAATGTCATTACTTCTTAAATTCAATATCCAAGCAATATCATCTAAAGTTGTAATAAGATTAGCTTCAGCACCTTTTTCTTCGACTTGCTTAATAATATTTTCGATTTTTTCTAAATACGATAATGAATTTAAGCCTTCTCTTAATTTAAAAATCTTATCCTTTGATAATGGAGCAAGATTTTCAATCATATAAGCATATGATTTATCAATTACATTAATTCCTTTGTTAGAAAGTGCTTCATACATCTGTTCACTCATTAAGAGTGTATCAGTAGCTAAATTCTTAATTCCTTTGAATTTAATAAAGTCGCTTAAACTTAATACTCCTTTATCGCCATCTCTCATTAATGTAACACCGCTATCTTCAAGTTCTTTTCCTGCTTGAATCCAATAACGGCCATCAGTAAATAAAAAAGCTTCATCTTTTAAAACTAATACTTGACCAGCTGAACCTGAAAATGGACAAAAATATTTTCTTTGATCTAAAAAGTGTGCAGCACAATATTCACTAGCATGTGGGTCTGATGTAAGAATTAAGTAAGCATCAAAGCCATCTTCTTTAATTTGATTTTCTAATTTAATTAAGTTTTCTTTTTTAAACATAACTTACCTCATATAACGAGATTATTTTACTATACTTTATATATTTATAAAGCAATATAATAAACGAATTTAATCCTAAAAATTAATTTTTTTAATGAAAAACCCTGCAAAACTCCACTTTTTTGGAAAACCCCTACAAATAAGAAAAATTAGCCTTTTTATAGGGTTTCGTTAGTGATTCCCGTATAAAAATGGCTAAAATTTCTGGAATCGCCCAAATGTAGGGCTTTTTAGAGAGGAAGATCTTTATGATCAAATACTATAATGCCAGCAACATATGTCACTAAAGCTATAGCCAACAATCCTATAAGTTTATACCAATAAATGACGTCGCCATTCATTACAGCCATACCATCATTTAAGCTCATTATAGTAAGTTTGTTGAAAAAATCCATAGCTTCAATTCTTACTGTTCCTGGAATTGCTTTAGTTCCAAATAAGCCTAAAATTGAACAAATAAAGAAGAAAATATTTATTCCACCACCAACAGAAATTGATTTTCTTGATTTGTTGAACAAACATGAAGTGAAGAAACAAATACCTGAGATTGCAACAATAACACATGTCGAACCGATTGAATATAATGTGATTTGATCCATTGGTAGTGATTCTACTAAATCAGTTCCACCCATAGCAATGCCAACTCCACGAGCTGCAATACCACCAAGATACAAGATAAGTCCTGTTCCAATGGATGATAATAATAAATAGATTGCTTCAGTAATGACAAATGTTGATCTCTTTGTTGGAGTTGAAAGTGTAAACGCAAGTGAACCAGTTTCAACTTTATCAGCAACTAAGCTATTAGCTAAAATAATTGTATAAACAAGTGGAATTAACACGCATGCCATGCCAAATGCAACAACGCCAATGAAAATACCATAAGTATTAAGTTCACCCATTTCAACTAAAGAGTCATTAACTTTAGTTGGAAGTTGAGACATAACAGTTTTTGTTGCTTCATTTAATGAAATTAAATTTGCTTCTAATAAATCATACTTGGATGATAGCTTTTTATATTGAGATTTATAACTTGCGATACCACTATTTGCATAAACGTCAACTAAGCTCATCATTTGAGCTCCACTCATAGCGCCATCTTTACTTGTTATTTCATCAATTGAAGTAATTTCATCATCATGTTTCTTGTTGTAATCATCAATAAGAGTTTTTTCAGCGAATTTTTCAATTAATTCAATTGCTCTATCCGAGATATTTTCGTCAATTAATTCAGTTCCATCGAAATATTTATTTTTATTATTTGTATCACGAATAATAAATTTATTCATATATGAATTTAATTCGTCAACAATCATATCAATGTTTTCTTTAGCATCTTCTCTAGCTTTTTTAAATTCTTCTTCAGTATAATCTACGCCAGTTATTACTTTTTTATGTTTCTTTTCAAGAATATTTGATTTTGTTCCCATTCCTGATTTTACTAAAACATATTTGTCTGGATTATATTGAGTAATTTCAATTTCTTTAACTTTTGGATTGCCTTTGTCATCGAATTCTCCAGGGATACTTACATAACTTATTGGATAGCCTCTTAAATTAGTTATGTAATCAACTGTATATTCAGGTAAGAATTGATAAACAGCAATATCAGTAATTTTTGAAGTAATGACATCAATAACTGAATTCTTTAAAGATTCACTATAATAATTATTTGTATTATTTATATATGCATCTTTATCATTTTCATATAATTTTTTGAGGTCATTAATAATACCTGTTGTTTCTTCTTTTATTGATTCTTGAGCTGCAAGAGGAACAAGAACAAAAACTTCTTCTTGAGCCATTGTTTTTCTTAAAGCTTCTTTTTCACTATCATTAGATAATGAATCTTGTTTTGAACTATAAAGAGTTAATGTATTAACAACTTCTTTTTTAATTTCATCTATACTAGATTCATCAATCATCGCTTGTTCATTTAATAAAATAATTGAGTAATCACCAACTGTAGTTATAAGTCTTGATCTTTGAGTTGATGTTCCATCAGTTTTTGTACTTACATATGTGTCTATATAATAAGGTAAAATAGCTTTTGCGATAGTTTTTTGTGTATCATTTAAAGAACTATTGTTTATTAAAGTATCACTAGTTACAAGTGTTGTACTTTTAGCTGATTTTGGATCTTTTAAAATGTTGTAATTTGTATCATAAAGTCCTTCAACTCTTTTAAGCATATTTAAAGTTGTTGAATTATTTACTTCAGCATAAGCAGTATTTAGATTTTCTTTAATACCATTTTCAGCGCTTTCAACAGTTAAATAAGTTTCACTTGCTTGAGAAAACTCAGAATAATATGAGATTGCTCCCATTTTAATTGTTTGTTCTGTATCAGCATTACTAAACATGTCAGTTAAAGAATCTTTAGTTCCGTTAATGTTTAGTGTAGACATAATCATAACAACAATAATAAGTAAAATTGCGTTTCCAACCGATGTTATAGTCCAACCTAACCAGTTACTTTTAATTGATTCCTTAAAAAGTGGGAAAGAAAAGAAAGAGATTTTATTTCTATTTTTTCTTCTTGTTTCTCTTTTATCTAAATCTGGTGGCAATGCGAGTTCTTCTTCTTTAAAAATGTAAAGTTCTTCGTTTTTGTCAATTTTTCTTGCCATTTTTGCTTTCCTCCATTAAAAATTCTTTAAAATATTTATTAAGGTCATATGGAATCTCAGTCATAAATTTAACTTTATAATTGTTGAGAGAGTCAAATAATTCTTCTAATTTCTTTTTGTCAAGTCTAATCGAAACTTGATTGTATTTTGGTTGAAGTCTTATGATGTCTCTTCTTCCTTTTATAAAACTTTCATAATCTTTTTTGTTTTCAAATTCAATTTTATAATCTCTTTCAGGTCGATTTTTAATTTTTGAGATATCAGCAATGCATTGAATTCTTCCTTTACTAATTAAAGCAACTCGGTCACAAACTTTTTCAAGTTCATCAACGTTATTACTATTCATCATAATTGTTTTGCCTTTAGCTTTTTGCTCAAGAACAATTTGTAAGAATTCATCTCTCATTAAAGGATCAAGTCCTGTTGTAGGTTCATCCATTAAAATTAATGGCGCATCAGCAATTAAAGAAACAACGATTGCCATCTTTTGTTTCATACCTTTCGACATTCTTTTTGGATAAGCTCTTATATCTAATTGAAGTCTTTTTATGATTGAGTCAGCATCCTTAAAATCAGAAATTCCCATGATATTTGCGTAGCTATTTAGAAATTCAATGCCACTTTTTAGGTCTGGATAATTAATTTCTCCAGGTACATAACCAACATATTTTTTAACTTCAGCTGCATCTTTATATGCATCTAAGCCATAAATTTTAATATCACCTTTTGTAGGTTTAATAAATCCCATAAGCTGTCTCATAAGTGTAGTTTTGCCAGCTCCATTTTCTCCAACTAAGCCAACGACTTCACCTTCATGAACATTAAGATTTATATCAAAGTTTCCTCTATCTTCACCATAATCTTTAGTAATATGGTCGATTTTTACAACTACTTTTTTATCCATTTTATATACCTCTATAAGTTTTATCTTCTTTATAGAAAGACATAAAGTAATCTTCTAACGTCTCTTTTTGTTCAATGAAATCAACTAAATTGTAATCTTTTAATGTTTTTATTAAATCGTTGATTTTACAATCATCAATGACTAGAACAACCATCTTTGAGTTTAAATTCCAATCAACAATTTTATAATCTTTACTTTTTTTACTCTTAAATTCTTTTAATTCATCTTTAGATTTAAATATAACTTTATAAGTTTTATTTGTTTTATGCTTCAAATCATCCGCATTAAATAGCGAAACCAAATTTCCGTCTTTAATAACAGCAATTCGATCACAGCAAGCGTCAATTTCTCCAAAAATATGGCTCGACATTAAGATTGTTTTGCCTCTTTTTTTCTCAGCTTTTATTAATTTAATAAAGACTTCTTGCATTTCTGGATCAAGACCACTTGATGGTTCATCCATAATGATGATATCTGGATCACTCATAAAGCATGTTACAATTGCAAGTTTTCGTTTCATGCCTAGCGACATTTCTTTGCAGAGTAATGATGTATCAAGTTCAAATGTTTCAATTAACCAATTTAAAAATGTTTTATCTTTTACTCTTTTTAAATGTACCATTTCATCAATGAATTCTTTTCCAGTAAGCGAATTAGGAAGAGCAATTTCTCCAGGTAAATAAGAGACATCATTCATAATTACATCTCTATTTTTAAGTGTATTGACACCGTTTATTAAAGTTTCACCACTATCAGGTTTAGAAAAACCCATAAGATGTCTAATTGTAGTTGATTTTCCTGCACCATTTGGGCCTAAAAATCCAAAGCACTCTCCTTTATGAACAGAAAATGTTACACCAAAAATACCACGACCTTGACCATAATCTTTTTTTAAATCTTTAATTTCAATAATATCTTTAATTTCTTCTGCCATATCGTTCTCCTTTCATTAATTAACTATAGTACAATAATTAACTTTTGTAAATTATTTCGACTTGTATTATAATATTCACATAAATTAAGTCAAGCGTTTAGAAACGATGAGACTAAAAATGTTAAAAATGTATCGGAGGCGTAACTATGGAAAGAAAAAGTTTAAGAAAAAAGATAGATAGTAGAATTGTAAGAACTAAAAGAGATTTAGCCAACGCTCTTGAAACTTTACTTGAAAAGAAAAGTTTTGAAGATATCACTATAAAAGAGATTTGTGAACAAGCTATGGTTGCAAAACTTACTTTTTATAATAATTTCAAGGATAAAAACGATTTATTCGTCTATTTATTTGAAAGATTATCAGAACCACTTTACGAACAGTTAAAGGAAATGTCGAGTAGCGAACCAAATTCAGGGCTCGCTTATAAAGATGCTTTAACAATTGTTGTTCATTATTTTTATTTAAATAAAGAAAAATTTAGAAGTATGATTTCAAACGATAAAACCTATTTAATTTACTGGAGTCTAAATAATTTTATAAGTGAAATCACTCCACAAATTGCTGAACTATATTCAAACTTAAATAAAAGTATAAAGGTTCCGAAAGAAATTGCTTCAGCTTATGTATATGGTGTCATTTCCACCATATTATATAAAGCACCAACTTTTAAAAAATATACTGAAGAAGAATTTGTTTCCTATATTTATCAATTAACAACAGGAAAAATTTTTAACGCATAATAAAAACAAGAAAACCATATAGCTTTCGCAAGTTATTTCTATATATTTAGCATATTTAAATCATATGTTATTGTTTAAAAAGTTATAAAAATTTAAAAAGAGGGGGTCTTTAAACCTCCTCTACATCATTTTCTTTTAAATATTCCCAGTTATCTTCATCTACTACACTGACCTCATCGGTTGAATTCCAGTCACTAACAATAGTAGCTTTTATGCTGTTATAATATTTAATCTCTTCAATAACTTCTTTTGTAAATACTTCTCCAGGAACAATTACAGGGATTCCAGGTGGATAAATCATAATCATTTCTTTTGAAATTTTACCTTCTGCTTCATCAAGTTTTACAACTTTAAGTGGTGCGTGATAAGCAACTCTAGGTCTAACTATCATATTAGGGAAACCCCTCATATAGTGATGATCTTGATATTCTAAGGAAGGATCATAATATTTTTTCGAAATGTCAGTCAAAACTTCACAAAGTTTATCAACATCTTTTTGGGTACTTCCAATAGTAAATAAAAGCAAGAAAACATATGTTTCAGCAAGTTCGATTTGCACTTTGTATTTATCTTTTAAGATTTTGTATAATTCAAAGCCTGAAATAGTTAATTTATCGATTTCAACACATAATTTTGTTTCATCATAGCTAAAAGATTTACATTCTTTAACAAAATAATCTTTTGAATGAGCCTTAAATCCAGGAATTAAATCGATTCTTTCTTTAGCTTGTCTAGCAAGTTTAATAGCGTTATAAAGATGGGCACTTCCTTTAAATACAAGGAACTTTCTTGCTGCATCTAATGAAGCAAGTAAAATTGAACTTGGGCTTGTAGTTGTAATTAAATTATATGATTTCATTACATCATATTGATTAACTCTGTCACCTTTAACTAATAAAACGCTTGATTGAGTCAAACTCCCACCAGTTTTATGAACACTTAAAGTAGCCATATCAGCTCCTGCGCTCATTGCAGTTATAGGTAATTTATTAGAAAAATAAAAATGTGTACCATGTGCTTCATCAACTAAAACAATAATGTTGTGTAAATGTGCATAAGTTACAATTCTTTTTAAGTCACATGTTGCACCAAAATATGTAGGATTAATAATGAAAATAGCTTTTGTATCAGGATTTTCATCAATTGCTTTTTTCCATTCTTTAAAACTTATTTGATTAACAATTTCAGTATTTTTATCAAGTTCAGGCATTAAAAACACTGGAGATGCACCTGAAAGTATAAGGCCATTAATGACAGATTTATGAACATTTCTAGGAAGAAGAATTTTATCATTTGCTTTTAAAACTGTTAAAAGCATAACTAAGTTTCCACTTGTTGAACCATTTATTAAAAATTTACAATAATCTGCACCAGTTGCTTTTGCAAATAAATCTTGAGCTTCTTTAATGCATCCACTTGGATGCATAATATTATCCATTCCACGAGGACAATTAACATCGTTTTTATAAACAACATGAGTAAAAATTTTATCAAAATCAGTTCTTATTTTGCCTTGATGATGTCCTGGAACATCAAAAACAGTCGTGCGTTCAGCAAGATATTTTTGATAAGCATCCAAATAAGGAGTTTGTTTTTGTTCTTCTTTGTTCATCGCTAATTCCTTCAAGAATGCTTATATTATAAACATTTGAAAATGAAATTAAATATATATTTTTATAGGCAAAAAATAAATTTAGATTTGCTAATTTTTTGATGATTTCCTTTATACTTATTTAAGCATAGTAATATAATAAAAATATGAAAATTTTAGTTTGTAGCGATTGCCATGGAGACTATGCGACATTAAATCAAATCTATTTATCAAATAGCGATGTCGATATATTTTATAATCTAGGAGACAACGAACTTCCAGAATATTTATTACATAATTTTTTAGCAATTAAAGGTAATTGCGATTTTAATTCTTTACCTCTTGAAGCAAACACCGAAGTTGAAGGTTTTAAGGTTCACATGGAACATGGTAATAACTTTTTGTTTCATATGAATGCTAATAAATATATCGAAAACAAAGATTGTGATATATTTTTATTTGGACATACACATAAAAAACTAGCTTCTAAAGTTGGAAATACTTATGTTTTTAATCCAGGTAGTTTATCAAGACCCCGTGATGGTGATAAAGGTTCATATTTAATTTTAGAACTTAAAGAAAACGAGCCAATTAAATATGAATTCAAAGAAGTTAAGGAGTAAAACTTTATGAGAAAAAGTTCAAAAGAAAAAATATTAAAAGATTTAAGAATCGATACATTTGAAAAATATTTCGATCTAACTAGCAATACTGCAAAAATCGACATTTCATATGATCATTTTGATGACATTTTAGATGATCACTTTGGCGGTCCTAACGCTTATAAATTAGATAATGAATTTTTACATAACATATATGATTATGCTTCTTTACTTCCAGGAAAAGTAAATTTTGAAATTAATCTTCATTTAAAAGATTTGGATGGTTATTCTCCTGAAAAAGTAGCTGATATTTTAAATCGTAATTTCAGTTTATTGCCTTATAGAGATGCAATCAGAAATACTAAAAAGATAAAATTAAGTATTACAATGCTTATTGTAGGAATTATTTTCTTTGTTATTGAAATGTTATGTAAATCTTTCAACTGGGGAGATATTGCCATCGAAATTTTAGATATTGCTGCTTGGGTGTTCATTTGGGAAGCTGTTACACTTTTCTTTCTTGATTATTTAGGTGACAAAAAAGAGAAACGTAATTTTCATAAACGTTTAAAGAAAATTTATATCATTCCAGAAAAATAATTTTATTTAATTGAATTATAAATTCTATAAGCTGATGCGATTGCAAAGTTTATGTTATATCCACCACATAATCCATCTGCATCTAAAATTTCACCTGCAAAATAAACATTTGGCTCAGTTTTTGATTCTAAATTTTTATTTAAATTATTAAATTCAACACCACCTATACTTGCTTGGCTTTCACGGAAAGCATAAGTATCAAGGTATGTGAAATTTAGATTCTTAATTGCTACAGCAAGTTTTTTAATCTCAGTATTTGTATAAGCATTTAAGTTTTTAACGCCGCTTACTTTTCTAATATATTCACAAATTGGTTTAGTAAAAATGCCTAATAATACGCTATTTTTAGAAAAAGAGTTAAGTTTTGCAAGTTTATTAACTAGTTCTTCATAAGTTACATCAGGCATGAGGTCTAAACTGATAGTAGCTTTTTTAATTTTTGTATGTCTAGCAATAACGCTTGCACAATTAAAAATAGCAATTCCACTTAAGCCGTCCTTTTTAAACAAAACTTCTCCATCTTCTTCATAGCATTTTTCTTTATCTATTACTAAAGTAACTTTTGCTTTTACTCTTTCGTTTTCAATAGTTCTAGTAATTTCATTTACTTTAATAGGAGCTAGTCCAGCTTTAAATGGTTGGATTTGATATCCGTGTTTATCAAGGATAGATAAAATCGATTGAGATCCACCAAGATGTGGTCCGCTAGGAGATCCTGCAGCAATAATAAATTTATCAAAAACAAAATTCTTTTTGCTTGTTTGAACTTTAACTTTGTTATTATCAATAGAATAATCAAGTAAACTTTCATTATTTATAAATTTCACTTTCTTTTCTTTTGCAACATTAATTAAAAATTCGACAAACGTTTTTCCACTTAAAGAAAATGGATAAACAAGATTACCAAGTTCACGAGTGAATAAGCCTATTGAAAGTAAAAATTCTTCAACTTTTTTTGCATCGAATTCTTTAACAATTTCAAGAGCTTCAGCACAATTGTAACTATATTCATTTAAATCTAAATTAGCTACATTACACCTTCCGTTTCCTGTAGCTGAAAACTTTCGTCCAGCATTCATGTTCTTATCAATTACTGTAACATCATCTAAAATATTGTTTGTTTTTGCCATTATAGCAAGAAAAATGCCTGCTACGCCTTGACCTAAAATTCCTATCTTCATATTACTTTTATTTTAGCACATAATCATTATAATAATGTAAGGTAAAATTATGGTTTATTTCTTTATTTTTAGTATTTTAGGAACTATAGGAGCAACAGTTTTAGGTGCTCTTTTATCTTCAGTGCTCATTAAAGCAAAAAAGGAAGTTTTGTGTTTCTTACAAAATCTTACTGTAGGTGGAATTGTAGCTTTAATTTTTATTGAATTATTTGAGGAAGCAATTGAAAATTTCACATTAAGTAATGAAAGATCTGGAATTTGCTATTCTCTTTTAATTATATTAGCTACTTCTCTTTTATTTTTCCTACTTCATGAAGGTGTACATTTAATTTCTCATCATCACGATGAAGATAAAGAAGATAACGAAGATTATCATGATCATGGGCACACAATTGATGCTTTTAAAGAAAAAACTACACTTATTGCCAGTTTTGTATTTTTAGGAGCAATATTTGTTCATAATATTCCAGAAGGATTATCGCTTGGAGTAAGTTTTTTAAAATTAAATGAAGTTGGAATTCCAATTAATGGAATAATTATGTCATTTATTTTATTTATTCATAATTTTTTAATTGGCTTTTTAATGATGTCATCCTTTTTAAATGCTAATAAAACAAAATCATTTTCGTTTTTAATGACTTTTTTAAGTTCATTACCTGCTTTTGTTTTATCAATTGTTGGATACTTCATCTCTTCGATTGATTTAGGCAATTTATTTAAAGGAGTAATTTATTCAGTATCGGTTGGGAGCTTGCTTTATGTCTTATTTATTGAGCTTGTTCCGCAAACTGCTAACGAATATAAAAGTAGGTATACTTTTATCTATATAATTTTTGGTATAGTTCTTAGTGCACTACTTATATTATTAGGAGAGTAATAATGTTAAAAGATATTAAATTAGGACTAGTTGTCGCGACAAAAAGAGAATTTGAAACAGTTTTTATCGGTTTTAACGAAAATGAATATCAAATTGTTGAAAGCAAACCTTTTACAGTTATTAAATTAACAATTAAAAATAAAGATTTATATGTAATTGAAGCAGGCTGTGGAGAAATTCTTGCTGGCGCTGCAACGCAACATTTAATTGATAAATATGATATAAATTGTGTTTTAAACTATGGTGTTGTTGGGAGTTTAGTTGATAATATCGGATTGCAATCAACATGTGTAATTTCTAGTATTATTGATTATGAATTTGATACTACTTTAATCGATAAAATGCCTATCGGATATCATGAAGGATTAACTGACAATAAAGGATTGCTTTATCCAACACGCGAATTAATCGACTTTGCTAAGTCTATTAATGAAAATTTAATTGAAGTTCGTTGTGCCTCTGGAAATAAATTTGTTGGAATTGAAAGTGAAAAAAATAAATTGCATGAAGAATTTGATGCATCAATCTGCGAAATGGAAGCGAGTGCTATCCAATTAGTTGCAACAAAAAATAACGTAAAAACTTTATTTATAAAAGGTATAAGTGATTCAAAAGCTGGTGGAGCCGAAGAATTCGATAGAATGATTATTGAATCAAGCAAAACAGCATTTGAAGTTATAAAAAGTATTGTTGAGCACTATAATTAAATCTTAAATTCCTCCTTAATATAAAGGAGGTTTTTATTGTATAAAAAAACTACCTTTTTCAAGGTAGTTTTAATTTTCAATAAATATTTAAACTATTTAATGATTTCGCTAACTGTTCCAGCACCAACTGTTCTTCCACCTTCACGGATTGAGAACTTAGTACCTTTTTCAATTGCGACTGGGTGAATTAATTCAACTGTGAAGCTGACGTTATCACCTGGCATAACCATTTCTGTTCCAGCTGGAAGAGTAATTGTTCCAGTAATATCTGTTGTGTGGAAGTAGAATTGTGGTCTGTAGTTGCTTAAGAAAGCTGTATGTCTACCACCTTCTTCTTTTGTAAGAATGTAGCATTGGCATGTGAATTTTGAGTGTGGTGTGATTGATCCTGGTTTAGCAAGAACTTGTCCTCTAACGACTTGATCTCTATTAACACCTCTTAAAAGAATACCTGCGTTATCTCCAGCTTCTGCGTAATCGAGTGTTTTTCTGAACATTTCGATACCTGTACAAACACTTGAGATTGTTGGTTTAATACCGACGATTTCGACAGGATCATTTAATTTAATTGTACCTCTATCAACTCTACCTGTAACGACTGTACCACGGCCTGTGATTGTTAAGACGTCTTCGATAGGCATTAAGAATGGTTTATCTGTAGCTCTAACTGGATCTGGGATATATGTATCAACAGCGTCCATTAATTCTAAGATTGCTTTTTCAGCTTCTGGATCTCCATCAAGAGCTTTTCTAGCACTTCCTCTAATGACTGGTACTTCATCTCCTGGGAATCCATATTTATTTAATAAGTCTCTGACATCCATTTCGACTAAGTCGATTAATTCTGGGTCATCAACAAGGTCACATTTATTTAAGAAAACAACAATGTATGGAACACCAACTTGTCTAGCAAGTAAGATATGTTCTCTTGTTTGTGGCATAACACCATCTGTAGCAGCAACAACAAGGATTGCACCATCCATTTGTGCAGCACCTGTGATCATGTTCTTGACATAGTCAGCGTGCCCTGGACAGTCAACGTGTGCGTAGTGTCTTTTTGCTGTTTGATATTCAACGTGAGCAGTATTGATCGTAATACCTCTTGCTTTTTCTTCTGGTGCAGCATCAATTTGGTCATAAGCCATTGATTTAGCCATACCGTTTTTTGCAAGTACTGTTGTGATAGCAGCTGTTAATGTTGTTTTACCATGGTCAACGTGTCCAATGGTACCAATGTTCATATGAACTTTACTTCTATCAAATTTTTCTTTTGCCATAAGTAATTTTTTCCTCCTACTTAATACATAGCTATTGCAATGTAATTATTTTACTTAATTTTATACCTTTTATCAATAATTATCGAAAGCGAAATTAGTTGTTTCCACCATGCTTTTTGATAATTTCGTCTTGAACGAATTTTGGACATTCACCGAAGTGATCAAATTCCATTGAGTAGCTTCCTCTACCTTGTGTAAATGATCTTAAGTCAGTAACATAACCGAACATTTCTGCAAGTGGGATTTCAGCTTCAACAATCTTAGCGTTGCCTCTTTGTGATTCACCTGTCATTTGGCCTCTTCTACGTGAGACATCACCGATAACATCACCATAGTATTGTTCTGGAACTGTGATTTCAACTTTCATGATTGGTTCAAGAATAACTGGGTTACATTTCTTTGCAGCTTCTTTTAAAGCCATACTAGCAGCGATCTTATATGCAGCTTCACTACTATCAACATCGTGGTAAGAACCATCATGTAATGTAGCTTTAATATCGATAACTGGGTATCCAGCAACAAGACCTCTACCAAGAGCATCAATTAAACCATCTTGAGTTGGTTTGATATATTCTTTTGGAACAGTACCACCAACGATAGCATTGACGAATTCAAATCCTTTACCTGGGTTTGGTTCAAATTTAATAACGACATGGCCATATTGTCCTCTACCACCAGATTGTTTAATGTATTTACCTTCACAATCTCCGACAGATTTAATAGTTTCACGGTAGCCAACTTGTGGTTTACCGACATTAACTTGAACATTAAATTCTCTCTTTAATCTATCAACAATAATGTCGAGGTGAAGTTCACCAACACCAGCGATAATTGTTTGTCCTGAATCTTCGTCTGTATGAACTTTGAATGTTGGGTCTTCCTCAGCAAGTTTTGATAATGCGAGGCCCATTTTTTCTTGATCAGCTTTTGTTTTTGGTTCAATAGCTTCTTCAATAACTGGTTCTGGGAATTCCATTTTTTCAAGAACAACATCTAATGATTCATCACATAATGTTTCACCAGTTGTAGTGTTCTTTAAACCAATAATTGCACCAATTTCACCAGCGTGTAAAGCTTCAACTTCTTCTCTATGATTTGAGTGCATTAAGACAAGACGTCCGATTCTTTCTTTAGTACCTTTATTTGAGTTAAGAACATATGTTCCAGCTCTTAAAACACCACTATAAACTCTGACGTAAGCAAGTCTACCAACGAATGGATCTGTAGCAATCTTGAATGCTAAGCCAACTAATGGAGCTTTATCATCTGGTGGGCAAAGATATTCGTCACCATTTGGTAAATTGCCTTTAGCAGGTGCAATATCAAGTGGTGATGGTAAGTAATCGATAACACCATCAAGTAATAATTGAACACCTTTGTTTTTATATGCAGAACCACAGAAGACTGGGTGGAATTCACCAGCAATTGTAGCTTTTCTAATAACTGCTTTGATTTCTTCGATTGTTGGTTCTTGACCATCAAGAACTTTCATACAGAAATCATCATCGAAATTTGCTAAATCTTCAATTAACTCTTGTCTTAAAGTTTCGCATTTTTCTTTATATTCTTCTGGAATTGGAATTAATTTTGGATTACTAGCATCTGTAAAATCCCAACCTTCCATTTTAATAATATCGATAACACCGCTTAATGTATTTGAAATACCGATTGGGTATTGAACAGGTCTAGCATTAGCACCTAATTTTTCATGAATTGAATGCCAACTCATATCATAATCAGCACCGATAGCATCGAGTTTGTTTACAAATACAATTCTTGGAACACCGTATTTTGTACCTTGTCTCCAAACTGTTTCAGTTTGAGGTTCAACACCATTTTTTCCATCAAGAACAGTAATAGCACCATCAAGAACTCTAAGTGAACGTTCAACTTCAACAGTGAAGTCGACGTGCCCAGGAGTGTCGATGATATTGAATCTGTTTTCTTTCCAGAAACAAGTTGTAGCAGCACTAGTAATTGTGATACCTCTTTCTTGTTCTTGAGCCATCCAGTCCATAGTAGCGCCACCATCATGTGTTTCGCCGATCTTGTGGATTTTATGGGTGAAAAATAAAATACGTTCAGTAGTTGTTGTTTTACCAGCATCGATGTGAGCCATGATACCGATATTACGAGTATGAGCTAAATCATATTCTCTTGCCATAAATATCTCCTAAATTGATTTATTAGATTACCACTTATAATGTGCATAAGCTTTGTTAGCTTCAGCCATTTTGTGTGTATCTTCTCTCTTTTTAACACTAGCGCCTGTACCGTTTGCAGCATCGATAATTTCGTTACAGAGCTTATCTTCCATTGTCTTTTCTTTTCTTAATCTTGAATAATTAACTAACCATCTTAATCCTAAAGTAACTTTTCTTTCTGCACTTACTTCAGTTGGAACTTGATAGTTTGCAGCACCAATTCTTTTTGCCTTTAATTCAACTTCTGGCATGATGTTATTAATAGCTGTAGCGAAAACATCCATTGCTGGTTTTTGAGTTTTAGCTTCAATCTTCTTAAATGCACCGTATAAAATTGTTTGTGCTGTACCTTTTTTACCATCGATCATAATCTTGTTAATTAATCTTGTAACTAACTTTGAATTATAAATTGGATCTGGCAAAACATCTCTTTTTGCAACATTACCTTTTCTTGGCATAATCCTTCTCCTTACTATTCACTCTTTGCCTTTGGTTTTTTAGTACCATATAAGGATCTACCTTGTCTACGTGATTCAATACCAGCGCAGTCTAAGCATCCTCTAATAATATGATATCTAACACCTGGAAGATCCTTAACTCTTCCGCCACGAATCATAACTGTAGAGTGTTCTTGTAAGTTATGTCCTTCTCCACCGATATAAGCTGTAACTTCATATCCGTTAGAGAGCTTAACTCTAGCGTATTTTCTTAAAGCTGAGTTAGGTTTTTTAGGAGTCATTGTACCAACACGGGTGCAAACTCCTCTCTTTTGAGCACTATTTTGATTTGTTTCTTTTTTATTTAATGAGTCAAATCTTTTTAAGAGTGCTGGTGCTTTTGATTTAAATGTAGATTTTGTTCTACTTTGTCTAACTAATTGATTAATAGTTGGCATCTCTTTTTCCTCCGTCTATATACACAATACCTGGTGTATCATAATACTTACTAAAAAAATAAACTTTTTCAGTCGCACGACATTATATTATATTTAAAGTATACATTTCAAGTATTATTTTTTATTTTTTAAAGTGATAAAAATACGATAGATAGCGTCAAAAATACTAATTATCAAATTGAAGTTTATATAATTTATAATAATATCCTTTATTTTTTAATAATTCTTGATGATTACCTTTTTCAACTACTCTTCCGTTTTGTAAAACAACAATTTGGTCAGAATGTTGGATAGTTGAAAGTCTATGAGCAACAATTAACATTGTTCCTAAGGTCTTAATTTTCTTTAATGAATCTTGAATAACTACTTCTGTTTCAGTATCAATATTTGCAGTTGCTTCATCAAGAATTAAGATTTGAGGTTTAGAAATAACAACCCTAGCAAAACTTAAAAGTTGTCTTTGGCCGCATGATAAATTATCACCTCTTTGGAGAATTTCTTCATCTAATTTTTTAGGGAATTTATTGATAAAAGACGAAGCATTAACATAATCACAAGTTTTTTGAATTTCTTCATCAGTGTAACTATCATCATTTAAAGTAATGTTGCTTTTTACTGTTCCTGAAAATAAAAATACATCTTGTAGCATTTGTCCAATTGCTTTTCTTAATGATTTAATTTGAATATTTTTAATATTAATATCATCAATTAAAATTTCACCTTTTTGAGGTTCGAAGTTTTTAACAATTAAAGATAAAATCGTTGTTTTTCCAGCACCAGTTGCACCAACAAATGCACAGGTTTCTTTAGGATTAATTACAAATGATACATCTTTTAAAATCCAATCCTCTTCTTCATAAGCAAACCAAACATGTCTAAATTCAATCTTGCCTTCAAACTTATCAATTTTTATCGCATCAGGAAGATCGACAACATCAGGTTTCGTATTTAAAAGATTAAACAATCTTTCACAAGATGATAATGCTTTTTGTAAATTATTAAGTTGGTCCGCTAAATTTTGAATTGGATTAAAGAATCTTGATAATAATAAATAGAAAGCAACAATTTCATTTGCATTAAGCTGATATTGAATACCAAGTCCAAATGTAATTGCTATTGCAACAAAGTATAAAAATGAAATTGTAGGTCTATATATTCCAAAAGCAATTGCAAATTTATATCTAACTTTTCTTAATTCATTATTTTTAACTGAAAATTCTTCTCTTTTTTTAATTTCTCTATTAAAAATTTGAATAATTTTCATTCCACTTAAATTTTCGTTTAAAACAGTATTTAAGGATGAAACAACTTTTGTTTCTTTTTTAAATATTTTAGAAACAATTTTAGAAAAGAAATAAGAAATAAAGAAAACTAAAACAACAACAGGAAGTAATATTAAAGATAATAATGGTGAAATGTAAACCATCATGGCGTATACGCCAACTGCCGTTAAAATATTTCTGATAATGTTGACAAAAACATTTGTAAATAAATCACTCATTGATTGAGTATAATTTGCAACACGAGTGACTAAACTTCCAACAGGCATTTCATTAAATTGATTTAAACTCATGTTTTCGATGTGACTAAAAACATCCATTCTTAAAGAATAAATAATTCTTTGACCTGATTTTTGAAGAATCATGCTCTCAAAATATAAGAAAAATTGGTTCACTATCGTTAAGATAAAATAGCCAACAGCAAAAGCAATAATTAATTTAATGTCGATAGTATCCATTTTTAAAATTTTGGTAACTTCAGACAAAACTAAAGGCAAAATAATATCTAAAATAACATTTAAAATAATTAAAAATGCAGCCAAAAGGAATGAACGCCACTCAGGTTTCAAATATTGGAAATTCTTTTTTAGCATTTCCTTAGTTGATAGCTTATGATCACCAACTAATTTGCTCTTCTCATCGTGTTTCATTACTTTGTTACCTCTTTTTCAAGTTCTTGTAAGTAATTCATCTTGCTATATGTTGGAGAAATCTTTAATAAGTTTTCGTGTGTATCGAAAGCTTCAACTTTTCCATCATTTAAAACTATAATTTTATCTAACTTAGAAACGGTTGAAATTCTACTTGCAATAACAAGTGTAGTTTTGCCTTTTCTTTTTTCTCTTATATTATGTAAAATTTCTTCTTCTGTTTTTAAATCAACAGCACTTACGCTATCATCTAAAACTAAAATTGGAGAATTTTTTATATAAGCTCTTGCGATAGAAATACGTTGTTTTTGTCCACCACTAAGAGTGACGCCTCTTTCTCCGCTAACTGTTTCGTATCCTTCTTCAAAATTTATAATATTATCGTGAACAGATGCAAATTTTGTAGCATCGATAACTTTATCCATGTCTAAAACATCATTACTAAAATTAACATTATTTTTAATCGAATCACTAAATAAAAAATTATCTTGAGGAACATAAGCGATATTATCTCTTAAATTCTTAATATCAATTTTCATTAAATCAGTTTCATCAATTTTAATAGAATTTTCTTTCACATTATAAAGATGAAATAAAGAATTAACTAAAGTTGTTTTTCCTGATCCAATTTTTCCAACAATACCAATTGTTTCTCCAGGTTCAATTGTTAAATTTATATCTTTTAATGCAGGTTCTTTTGTATTTGGATAAGTAAAAGTAAAATTATTAAATTCAATTTTCCCCTTAACATCATTTAATTTGATTGCATCAAGAGGATTTTTAACATCTTCATTTGTATCTAAGAAACGTGAAACTCTCTTTAAACTTGCTTTTGATCTTGAACGCATCGTAAATACTTGTCCAAGTGCCATTAACGGCCAAACAAGAGTATCAAAATATCCAGCGAAAGTAACAAGTTTACCAGCACTTAGTTCAATTGTTTTTCCAAATAATACAACAGGTGAACCTGTAGCAGTTGAATAAACAAGCCATCCGCCAACACCTAAAATTAAAGATAAAATTAAAGCAATAACAATAGAAATAAATACATCAAATAAAACAGAAATTCTTGAAAAATTAACGTTTGTATCAGCGTTTTTTCTAGCGATTTTACTAAAATGTGCGATTTGTTGGTTCTCTTTAACAAAAGCTTTAATTACTCTAATTCCTGTAAAATTTTCTTGAGTGAAATCATATAATCTATCATATTCTCTTTGCCTTAAATTCCATCTATCAGACATTATTTTTTCAACAAAAAATCCCCATACAACAATTAATAAAGATGGGATAAGTGCAACAAAAGCAAGAGCCCAATCGAGCATAAACATTTTAACTATAACTAGAATTGATAAAAAGAAAGCATCAACCATCATGACTGTTCCCCAGCCAAAGAATTCTTCAATTGTATCAAGATCGCTTGTAAACCAGCTCATGATACTTCCAACTTTTACATCATGATAATAACTGACTGAAAGTCTTTCTGCCTTTAAAAACATTTCATCTCTTAATGAAGCTTGAATTCCTCCCGATGCATAAAAAATTGAAAATCTCCAAGCAACACGCCCAACAAGCATAATTGCTGCAACAATTAGAACACCAATTATAATATTTGTTATTTCACTTTCGTGTCCTGAAATTGTTCCATTATCAAAGAAATCAACTATTCTACCTAAATATTCAGGTATATAAAGTTGAGCAATGTCAACAGCCACTAAAGCAATTACGCCTATAATAAAAAACAAAGCGTATTTAATATAAAAACGATTAATGTACTTCCCAAAAAGCATATTATTAATAATATATTCTTTATTCAAAAAAGCAATAAAATAAAACCCTTTTCAACTTTTATCATAAAAAGTATCTTAAATATAAAAGTTTTTATTCTAATAACGAAAAAAGGCTCAAAACTGAACCTTTTTTCTTTTAAATTACTTCTATTTCTTTTATATTGACTTCGTTTCCTTGAATTAAATAAGTATTAGTTGATCCACAATTAGGACATGTTTTCCCATGTTTAATTGTGTCATATTTTTCCTTACAATTTTCACAAAAAGTTATGCCTTTAATTGTATTAATTTTTAGGGTGCAACCTTTTGTTATTTCTTTTCTTTCAACAGCCCATTTCCAACAATCAATTAAATATTCAGGAATAACTGCTGAAACTTCTCCAAGGTTAAGTGTTACAGAGTTTATGTGTTTTGCATTATTTTCAATAGCGACCTTTTCGCACTCATCAATAATATAAAAGACAACTCCTAATTCATGCATTACTTTGCTTCTTTTTTAGCTTCTTTTTGCTTTTTAACAAATTCTTTATGTTCTTTTTGTGCTTCTTTTTCTTCTGGAGTTTTCTTTCCAAATTTAATTTTTAAACAACGTTTTATTGCATAAGGAAGAATTGCTTTAAGTTTATCTTCACTCTTTATAAGATTTGAACATTCTGGATGTTCTCTATAAAGATGAATAGCATCAAATTCACATTTTGTAGTACAAACACCACATCCAATGCACTTGTTTTCATCAACAATACTTGCACCACATCCAAGGCATCTAGCAGTTTCAACTTTAACTTGTTCTTCACTTAAAGTCTTATGTGCATCTTTGAATGATTTTTTATAATCAATGTTTTCATCCATTCCAGCAACTTGTCTACCTGCATTATCATAGTTATCAAATAATGCATTTTTCTTATCAAGTTCAATAAAGTCTCTTCTATTTCTACCAATAGTTAAACTTGCATTGACTTGAACAAATCTATGTAAAGATTCAGCTGCATCTTTGCCTTCAGCAATAGCATTAATTGCAAATTTTGGACCTGTATGAACATCTCCACCAACAAAAATATCTCTAACGTTGGTTTGATATGTTAATGAATCACAAACTGCTGTTCCATTTCTATTAAGTTCGATTTGATTATCTTTTAATAAATCTCCCCATAAAACTTTTTGTCCAATAGAGAAAATAACATGTTTACAAGGAACTTCTACACAATCATTTTCATCATAAATTGGTGAAAATTTACCTTCATCATCGAAAACTCTTGTACATTTTTTAAAGATAATGCCTTTAACGTTTCCATTTTCATCCTTAAGAACTTCTTTAGGACCATATCCACAGTTAATTTCGACATTTTCTTCTTCAGCTTCTTCGATTTCTTCTTTTGTAGCAGGCATGATGTCTCTTGTTTCTAAACAATACATTTTTACACTACTAGCACCAAATCTAGTCGATGTTCTTGCAGCATCAATTGCAACATTTCCTCCACCTACAACAACTACATCGCCATCTAATTTTTGATCGTGATTTTCAGAAGCTCTTGCTAAAAAACTGATTGCAGTTTCAACACCACTAGCATCTTCTCCAGGAATTCCAGGAAGTCTTCCACCTTGACAACCAATTGCAATATAGAAACCAACATAGCCTTCTTTTCTAAGTTGATCAATTGTAATATCTTTTCCAACTTTCACGCCTGTTTTAATAGTGACTCCCATCTCTTTTAAGACATCAATTTCAGAAAAAATAACATCTTTTTCTAATTTATAAGAAGGGATTCCGTAAGTTAGCATACCTCCTGGAAGTTTATTCTTTTCAAAAACAGTTGGATAATAGCCTTTTTGTGCAAGATAGAATGCACAGCTAAGACCGGCAGGGCCACCACCAATAATAGCAATTTTTTCTTTCCATCTTCCCATATTACTTGCAACAACAATTTCAGGAACGTATCTATGTTCAGCTTTTAAATCTTGTTCAGCAATAAACTTTTTAACCGCATCAATTGAAACAGCTTGATCAATTTCTCCTCTTGTACAAGCTTGTTCACACTTTTTGTTACAAATTCTTCCACAAACTGCAGGGAATGGATTATCTTTTTTAATAAGTACCAAAGCATCTTTATATCTACCTTGAGCAGCCATTTTTAAGTATCCTTGAACTGCAATATGAGCAGGACAATTTACTTTACAAGGTGCTGTTCCAGTATCATAGCAATTCTTTCTATTGTTATCTCTATAATCTTCATCCCGTCTATCTTCACCCCAACTTAAATTATCAGGTAAAATATGTTTTGGATATTTAATTGGGCTATTTTTAGTACATAGTTTTTGGCCAAGTTTAACTGCTCCAGCTGGACAATATTCAACACATTTTCCACATGCAACACAGTTTTTAGAATCAACACGAGCAACATAAGCTGAACGTGACATATTTGGTGTATTAAATAATTGAGATGTTCTTAAAGCATTACAAATATTAACGTTACAATTACAAATAGCAAAAATTTTACCTTTTCCATCAATATTTGTGATTTGGTGAACGAATCCATTATCTTCAGCTCTTTTTAAAACTTCCATTACTTCTTCATAAGTTGCTTTTCTACCCTTATGAGTTTCTACTAAATAATCAGCCATATCGCCAACACCAATACACCATTCTTCTGGATTATCAGCGCAGCCTTCTTTTAAAACACCTCTTGAAAGTCTACAACTACAAATTCCAAGTGCATAATGACCTTCATATTTTTAAGC
Source organism: uncultured Mollicutes bacterium (assembly GCA_900545015.1). GTDB lineage: Bacteria > Bacillota_I > Bacilli_A > RFN20 > CAG-826 > Onthovivens. The sequence continues at coordinate 23,488 of UQXJ01000009.1, forward strand.
CAGTAAGAAATATGCTCAATATCATCAGATTTATTTTCCATATTTATTGCTTTTTCAACTGGAATAACATGCATTCCAATTCCAGCACCTCCTGGAGGTACCATTGGAGTAACTTTTGTTAATGGTAAAAAAGACATTCTTTCAAAGAAAGATGCAAGTTCAGGATGTTCAACTAAATTTTGTTTATTCATGTTTACAAATTCAGCTGATCCTGGAACAAACATTGGAAGAACATATTGTTTTTCATGCTTTTCGTTTTCCCGGTTGTATTCAAGTAAACCAATACAGCTCATTTCATAAAGTAAAGATTCAAGTTTCTTTTCTTCCATTCCTGTTTTCTTTTGAATTTCTTTAAAAGTTGTAGGAACTCTAACATCCATTGCTAAAGCAACATCAGCCATTTCATCAGTAACAATGCATGCAAGTCCCCAGTATTCAGGGTCATCACTCGTTACTTTATGACCAATTCTATCAGTAATTTTTTGTCCTAATTTTAATATTTTTTCTCTTGGATTTTTGTCGCCTTTAAATTTAGGAGTCACTACATTACTCATTTCTGGCATTATTTTGATTCCTTATATTCTTTAATGCAATTATATAAATAATCAGCTAATTCTTTTACTCCATCACCTTTTTTGGCTGAAATAAACATGATTTTTGCTTTGTTATTACGCATTTTAATATACTCTTGAACTTTATTTACATCAAAATCAAAGTATGGTAAAACATCAATTTTATTAATAATTGCTAAGTCACAAACTTGGAACATTAGAGGATATTTTAATGGCTTATCATCACCTTCAGGTACTGATAAAATCATCATATTTTTATTTGCGCCAGTATCAAATTCTGCTGGGCAAACTAAGTTTCCAACATTTTCTAAAACTACTAAATCAAGATCTTTAGTTGCTAAATTATTTAATCCTTCTTCAGTCATTCCTTCATCAAGATGGCACATTCCACCTGTATGAAGTTGGATGCATTCGATACCTAATTTTGATAATTTTTTAGCATCAACATCGCTATCAATATCGGCTTCCATAACACCGATTTTTAAATTATATTCATCTTTTAAAATTTTAAGTAATGCATTTAATGTTGTTGTTTTTCCACTACCTGGACTAGACATTAAATTAATTAAGAAAGTGCCTCTTTCTTTTAATTTTGCTCTTAATTTATCTGCCTCTTTTTCATTGCTTTCGAAGATACTTCTTTTTACTTCGATAACTCTAACTTTATCCATATTTGCTCCTCTATTTTTTCTTTTATTTTACAATAAAAAAGAATGCAAATCAGTTAAAAATTATTCGTTAAAAGCAAATTTCATTTGATTAGTTTTATAAATAAACTATTTACATCAAAAAGTATAAAAATATTTATTGAACAAGAAAAAAAGAAGGCTTTTAGAGTTATCTTCTAAATTGCCTTCTTTAATGTTAATTATTCGAGTGGATTATCACTATTATGTGATTCACTTGGTGAGACTAAATCTTCAGTTGTAAGTGATTCCATTGATTCAAGACTTGCATCTGAAGAATCACTATCTTCATCATCTCTATCATGGATACCAACATATTGAGATTTAACTTCTTTCATCTTACCTAAGACATCAAAGTTGTCGAGAATATTCTTCTCTTCTTCTCTTGATAATAAACCTCTACCAGCTGGTATTAATTTACCAGTGATAACGTTTTCTTTTAATCCGTGTAATGGATCTGTCTTGCCTTTAATTGCAGCATCTGTTAAGACACGTGTTGTTTCTTGGAATGATGCAGCTGATAAGAATGAATCAGTTTCAAGAGCAGCTTTTGTGATACCAAGAACGAGTGGTTTAGCAACTGCTGGACGTTTTCCACTTAATAAAGCTTCTTTGTTTGAACGTGTGAATTCAGGGACAGAAACTCTTGTACCTGGAATTAAGTCTGTATCTCCACCATCGATGACAACGACTTTTCTAAGCATTTGTCTAACGATAACTTCAATATGCTTATCACTAATTGCGATACCTTGTACTCTATAAACTTTTTGAACTTCTTTAATAATGTAATCTTCAACAGCGTTAATATCACTGACTTCAAGAAGTTTCTTAGGTGAAATAGCACCTTCTGTAATTTTGCCACCGTTTTTGATAACATCACCTTTTTTAACTCTAAGTCTTGCACCAAAGTTAGTTGTGTATGTTTTTTCTTCAAGATCGTTAGCAACTGTAACTACATATGTACCATTCTTTTCTTCAATATTGACGATTGTACCAGAGATTTCACTAATTGTAGCTTCACCTTTAGGGTTTCTAGCTTCAAATAATTCTTGGACTCTAGGTAAACCTTGAGTAATATCTTCACTTGTAGCAACACCACCAGAGTGGAATGTTCTCATGGTTAATTGGGTACCTGGTTCACCAATTGATTGAGCAGCCATAATACCAACAGCTTCACCAATACTTACAGATTTACCTGTTGCAAGGTTACGTCCATAACAGTGTTGGCAAACACCATCTTTAGTTTGACATCCGAATAAGCTTCTGATTTCAACTTCTTTAATACCAGCAGCTACAACTGCTTTAGCATCTTTTTCTTCAATTAATGTATTTTGTGGAACGATAATTTCACCTGTTTGTGGGTTAATAATATCATGGCATGAATATCTGCCAATTAATCTTTCTTCAAGAGAAACGATAATTTGATTTTGTGCAGTATTTACGATGTCTCTAACAATTGTACCGTGATCTGAATGACAATCTTCTTCTCTAACAATAACATCTTGTGAAACATCAACAAGTCTACGTGTTAAGTAACCTGAGTCAGCTGTTTTTAAAGCAGTATCAGCACCACCTTTTCTAGCACCGTGAGTACCAGTGAAGAATTCAGCGACGTTAAGACCTTGACGGAAACATGATTTAACAGGAAGTTCGATAGTGTCACCTGAAGTTGAAGCCATAAGACCTCTCATACCCATAAGTTGAGCGAAGTTTGACTTTGAACCTCTAGCGCCAGAGTTCCACATAATATAAAGTGGGTTTCTGTTATCTTTAGAAAGTGTTTCTTCAACAGAATCAGCAACTTTTGAGTTGATTGCGTTCCAAACATCAACAACTTTTTGATGTCTTTCAGCATCTGTTAAGAATCCTTTACTATAAAGTTTTTCAATCTTTGCGACTTTTTCATCGCCTTCTTCTAAATCTTTTTGTTTATCATTGATGACATAAATATCACTAATTGCGACTGTTAAGCCCATGATTGTTGAATATTTATATCCTTGGTCTTTAATTTTATCAAGAACAGCACTTGTTTTTGTTGTTCCATATCTTTGATAAACTTCGTTAATTACACCAGTAATTTGCTTTTTACCAATAGGTTTAATAATTGGTAAATTTGCAATGTATTCAGGGATGTTTGTTCCTTTTTTAACGAAGAAGCATTCTTTATTTCCCTTTAAGTTTTCAGTACTTCCATCATTAATAAATGGGAAGTCACTTGGTAATGCGAAGTTGAAGATAACTTTACCAACAGTTGTAATTAAGTAACTGTCGTTCATTTCTTTTGTGAATGAGCTTCTCTTCATTTCTTTACCAGGAATTGCGATACGTGTATGGAGGTGGATTTTTCCCATTTCATAACACTTTACACATTCGTTGATATCTTTGAATACTTTGCCTTCAAGTGTAGCAAAGTTTCTATATTGTTCTGCTCTTTCAAGATCTCCTGCTTTTTCGAACTTATCTGCTTTCTTATAGAAGTCTTCTTTATTAGCTTCCATAGTTAAGTAATAGTTACCAATTAAGATATCTTGTGATGGAGTAACGATTGGTTTTCCATCTTTTGGAGCAAGAATGTTGTTACTTGCAAGCATTAAATCAATAGCTTCTTCTTGAGCAGCTTTTGAAATTGGGACGTGAACAGCCATTTGGTCGCCATCGAAGTCAGCGTTGAATCCTGTACAAACGAGTGGGTGAAGTCTGATAGCTCTTCCTTCAACTAAGATTGGTTGGAATGCTTGAATACCAAGTCTATGAAGTGTAGGAGCACGGTTTAATAAAACTGGGTGTTCACTAATAATCTTTTCGACTGCATCATAGACATCGCTGTCTTTAGCATCAATCTTTTTATCTGCTTGTTTATGTAATGTACATTTGCCTTCTTTAATTAAGACTGCAGCGATAAATGGTCTAAGTAAGTTGATAGCCATTTCTCTTGGTAAACCACATTGATACATTTTAAGATTAGGTCCAATAGCAATAACTGAACGGCCTGAATAGTCAACACGTTTACCGAGTAAGTTTTGTCTAAATCTACCTTGTTTACCTTTTAAAGCAGCGCTTAATGATTTTAAAGGTCTTCCGTTAGGTCCTGTAACAGGTTTACCATTTCTTCTACCATTATCGATTAAAGCATCAACTGCTTCTTGAAGCATTCTCTTTTCGTTCATTAAGATAACGTAAGGAGCGTTCATATCGATAAGTTTCTTTAAACGGTTATTACGAGTAATAATTCTACGGTATAAATCATTTAAATCTGAAGTAGCAAATCTACCACCATCAAGTTGTAACATTGGTCTTAAATCTGGTGGTATAACTGGTAATGCATCAAGAATCATCCATTCTGGTTTGTTGTTTGATTTTCTAAATGCATCTAAGACTTCAAGTCTCTTAATTAATTTTTGTAATTTTTGACCTGATGCGCCTTTAATTTCTTTATTTACTTTATTAAATTCACCTTCAACAACTACTTTTTCACCATTTTCATTAATAGTTTCATAATCGTTGATTTGAACTTCTTTTAAAAGTCTCTTAATTGCTTCTGCACCTTCGCCGAATTCAGCGCCAGTGTGATCGCTAATAAAGTTAGCTGAAGCAAAGAAATCGAATGGATCATTTGGATTTGTTAATCTTTCTAATAATTCGACAACTTTAGTGTGATCAAAACTATTTTTATCTAATCCTTCATCAATTTCTTTTAAAGCATTAATAAATGTTTCTCTACCTGCTCTATCATCTAAGAATTGTTTGTAATATAAGGATTTACATGTTCCTGGATTCAAACAGATATGTGCACTGAAGTAAATTACTTCTTCTAATGCTTTTGGGGAAACATCAAGAACGAGACCCATTCTTGATGGAATTCCTTTTAAATACCAAATATGTGAACATGGTGAAGCAAGTTCAATGTGGCCCATTCTTTCTCTTCTAACTTCTTTAGAAATGACTTCAACGCCACATTTTTCACAGACGACACCTGCATATCTTATTTTCTTATATTTGCCACAGTGACATTCATAGTCTTTACTAGGTCCAAATATTTTTTCACAGAATAAGCCATCCATTTCAGGTTTTTGGCTTCTGTAGTTAATAGTTTCTGGCTTTGTAACTTCACCATGAGACCATTCTCTAATTTTTTCAGGGGATGCTAATCCAACTTTAATACTAGCTAATTTTTCAACATCAAACATGTCTTATTCCTCCTTAATTGAATAACTCATCATCAAAGTCTGATTGTGCGAATGTTTGTTCTTCACTTTCAGCTTGGCTATTTGCTGTTGATGAATTTTCGTTACCCATATTTCTAATAGATCTCATTGAACGTTGTTCTTCTTGTTGAGTTTGTCTAGCAAGACTATCCATATCAATGACTTTTCCATCTTTACCAAATAATTCAACATCCATACCTAAGCCCATAAGTTCTTTAGTTAAAACTTTAAATGCTTCTGGAATTGATGGTTTTGGTAATGGTTCGCCTTTAATAATTGATTCATAAGTCTTTCTTCTACCAACTCTATCGTCAGATTTAATAGTAATCATTTCTTGGAGGATGTTTGCAGCACCATAAGCTTCAAGAGCCCAAACTTCCATTTCACCAAATCTTTGACCACCGTTTTGTGCTTTACCACCTAAAGGTTGTTGTGTAACCATTGAGTAAGGTCCTGTAGCACGTGCGTGTAACTTATCGTCAACCATGTGGACAAGTTTAATCATATACATGACACCGACGTTAATTCTTTCATCGAATTTTTCACCAGTTCTACCATCATATAATGTATATTTACCATCTTCTGGCATCTTAGCTTCTTTCATCATTTCCATGATTTCATCGTTGCTAATACCATCGAAAACTGGAGTTGCAATCTTTAATCCGCCAAGAGCTTTACAAGCCATACCTAAGTGGACTTCAAGAATTTGTCCGATGTTCATACGTGATGGAACACCTTGTGGGTTAAGTAAAATGTCAACTGGAGTACCATCTGGAAGGAATGGCATATCTTCTACTGGAACAATACGTGAGATAACACCTTTGTTACCATGACGTCCAGACATCTTATCACCTTCAGAAATTTTACGTTTTTGAGCAATATAAACTCTGACTTTCTTATTTACACCTGGAGCTAATTCATCACCATTTTCTCTTGTAAATACTTTTACATCGAGAATAGTACCAGCTCCACCGTGTGGAACACGTAATGAAGTATCTTTTGTGTCTTTTGATTTATCACCAAAGATAGCATCTAATAATTTTTGATCTGGTGAAGGTTCACTAGCACCTTTTGGTGTAACTTTACCGACTAAGATATCGCCTTCCTTAACATCTGTACCTGGATAGACAATACCATTTTCATCTAAGTGAGCTTTTGCTTCAATTCCTGCATTCGGAACATCAGGAGTAATTGATTCTTCACCGTTTTTTGTATCTCTACATTCAACTTCATATGATTCAATATGAATTGTTGTGTAAACATCATCTTTAACAAGTCTTTCACTCATGATGACAGCATCTTCATAGTTAAGACCTTCCCAAGTCATAAATGCAACAACAACGTTTTGACCTAATGCAAGATCACCGTTTTCCATTGAAGGACCATCAGCAATGATTTGACCTTTTTTAATCTTATCACCAACTTTTACGATACTTCTTTGGTTGATACATGTACCTTGGTTACTTCTTGTATATTTTTGTAAGCGATATGTTCTTTCGCCTTCTTTTTCTTGAACTTTAATGATTGCAGAATCACTGTAAGTACAAACGCCATCTTCGCAAGCGTTAACTGCTAAACCACAGTCATGAGCAATTGTGTGTTCAAGACCTGTACCGACATATGGTGCGTGTGGTCTTAATAAAGGTAAAGCTTGACGTTGCATGTTAGCACCCATAAGAGCACGAGTGTTATCATCGTTTTCAAGGAATGGAATACATGCAGCAGCAATAGAAACAATTTGCATTGGTGATTCATCGATATAATCAACGTCACTTCTATTAGCTAAGATGTTTTTACCATTAAATCTTGCAACGACTTTCTTATCATCAACTAATTTGTGATTGACGATATCATCACGTGTTGCTTGAGCGATAACATGGTTGTTTTCTTCATCAGCTGATAAATAAACAGTTTTTTCTAAGATATCACCTGTTTCTTTATCAACAAGTCTATATGGAGTTTCAATAAATCCATATTGGTTAATTTTTGCATATGTAGCAAGGTTATTAATTAAACCAATGTTTTGACCTTCAGGTGTTTCAATAGGACAGATTCTACCATAGTGAGTAAAGTGAACATCTCTGACTTCCATACTTGCTCTATCTCTAGTTAATCCGCCAGGACCTAAAGCACTGATTCTTCTCTTATTAGCAAGTTCAGCAAGTGGGTTAGTTTGATCCATGAATGCTGATAATTGAGAACTTGCAAAGAATTCTCTAATTGCACTAGCAAGAGGTCTAATATTAATTAATGATTTTGGAGTTAATTCTTTTGTTTCTCCAGTAGTTAAAGACATCTTTTGTGTAATGTTTTTAGCCATCTTTGTTAAGCCCATTCTAAATTGGTTTTGTAAAAGTTCGCCAACACATCTTACACGTCTATTTGATAAGTGATCGATATCATCGACACTTCCAAATCCGTCCATTAAGTTCATAAAGTAGCTGAATACAGCAATCATATCGCTGATAGTTACTCTAGTAACTGAAAGATTTAAATCTGTACCAATAATATTTGATACGAATTCTTTCTTTTCATTTGTATAAACTTTAACAATATTGACTGATCCAAATTCGTCAAGTCTATTGTTAATCTTTAAATCGAATCTATGAGCACCATTTTCAAAGAATTCTTCATCTTGAAGTGCATCAACCATTTCTTTAGTTAAAAGTGTACCTTTAGTATATTTAATTTCACCATCAGCACTAACTAAATTTTCAGCTAATACTCTTCCTGGAAGTCTATTATAAACACCTAATTTCTTAGCATATTTAAATCTTCCAGCTCTTCCTAAATCGTATCTCTTTGCATCAAAGAATTTTTGAATAAGGAAGTTATGAACGCCATCTTCAGTTAATGGTTCACCTGGTTTTAATTTTTTGAAGATTTCTTTTAAAGCGCGTAAAGAACCTTTAATATCTGCATCTTTAGCAAGTGTTTGTTTTAAAGTTTCTCTATCACCAAATAATTGAATAATATCTTCATCGTTTTCAATGCCTAAAGCCTTTAAAAGAACTGTTGCAGGCATTTTTCTTTGTCTATCGATTCTGACCCATAAGAATCCTTTGACATCACTTTCAAATTCAAGCCATGTACCTCTTGATGGGATTAAATCAGCATTATATAAGTATTTACCAAACTTATTATCAAAGGTCTTTGATAAATAAGCACCTGGTGATCTAACAATTTGGCTAACGATAACTCTTTCAGCACCATTAACGATAAATGTGCCGCTGTCTGTCATTAATGGAATTTCACCCATAAAGACATCTGAATCAACGAATTCGCCTGTTTGTTTATCAAGTAATCTTAAGTTAACAGTTAAAGGTGCACTATAAGTTAAATCTCTATCTTTGCATTCAAGATAATTGTGTTTAGGTGCATCAAATCTGAAAGAATTGTAAACAATTGACATTGTTTGAGCAAAGTTATCAATTGGAAATACATCTTTAAAGACTTCATCAATACCTGTTTTTAAGAAACTCTTATAAGATTCAGTTTGAATTTCGACTAAATATGGTAATTCGAGAGTTCCGCTGATCTTAGAAAAATTAATACGATCGTTGTTGATTTTTGGATAATCTTTGTAAGATTTCATTTTTCTACTTCTCCTTAATAATCACATTCGATTACAAGATATCCTTTTTCCTTATATATAATGCTTGTGTCACTAAACAAGGAAGAAAGATACTTCATGTGGGACAAACCGCCTTTATCTTTTCGAATGACAAGATAAAACTTACCTGATTTATTTAAGTGTTTTTTAGTTTCAGAATATATTTCAAATATTTTTTCTTTTCCAACAGAAATTGGTGGATTAAACAAAATAAAATCATATGTCCCAGGAATATTTGAGTAGCTGTCACTTATATAGCATTTACCATCCAAATCGTAATACTTTAAGTTTCTACTAGTTAGTTCTACACATTTTGGATTAACGTCTGAAAAATCAACATTAATTTTGTCTCCATAAACGAGTTTCAAACTTATGCCGATTGTTCCATAACCACATCCAAGGTCGAGAACATTACCAACTAAATTTTGATTGATAAGAGAATTCACAAATATCAACGAACCTCTATCAACCTCTTTATTTGAGAAGACACCACTATCACTAATTAAATTAATTTCCTTGCCTAAAACATTAAATTTTATATTTCTAATGTGTTCTTTAAGCGTTGGATCGTATGTGAAATAATGGCTCATTTTATCTTCCCGTAAATAGGCAAAAACCTGCCCTCAAAAAATATGAAGGCAGGCTAGTATTAATTAAGTTTAAAATTACTTAACTTCAACTTGAGCACCAGTAGCTTCTAATGCTTTCTTGTGTTCTTCTGCTTCAACTGGTGAAATGTGTTCTTTAACAACACTTGGAGCTGCATCGACTAATTTCTTTGCATCCATTAATCCTAAACCTGTGATAGCTTGGATAGCTTTGATACATGCAACTTTATTAGCACCACATGCTTTTAATGTTAATGTAACTTCAGCTGGTCCTTTCTTTTCTTCTTCTTCAGCAACTGGACCTGCAGCGACTGGAGCAGCAGCTGTAACACCGAATTCTGCTTCGATTGCTTTAACTAAATCATTTAATTCAACAACTGTCATTTCTTTAACAGCAGCGATAATTTCTTCATTTGTAAGTTTTGCCATTTTTAATATCCTCCGTAATTAGCAATTTTTATTTCTTTTCGCTTACTTGAGATAAACTGTAAGCTAAGTTTCTCATAGGTGCTTGTAATACGCTTAATAACATTGATACAAGTCCTTCTTTTGATGGTAAATTTGCGATTTGTTTGACATAGTCAGCATCACTAACTTTTCCATCGATGATTCCACCTTTAATAGTGAAAGCTTCGTTTTTCTTTGCAAATTTTGCGACTGCCTTTAATGAACCATTTGTATAATCATTGAAGAATAAGTACATATTTGGTCCAGTTAAGAATTGGTCGAAATCACTGTGATTGAGATTATCGATAGCTCTTGTAACTAAACTGTTTTTGTAAACGTTAGCTTTAGCATCTTTTTCTCTTAAAGTTCTTCTTAATGTTGTGATTTCATCAACTGATAATCCACGATATTCGCAAACTACAACAGCTTTTGAATTCTTCACTAAGTCTGTAACTTCAGCAACCACAGATTCTTTTTGCTTTAAGACTTCTTGATTCATTCTCTACCTCCATATATTTTGAGGCTAAATATACGTTGAGATTTTATCTATACAACCTCGGTAACATAATTAAGATTTTATTCCGTTACGGTCTTAGGTATATTTGCCTACTAAACTATTTTAAATTGTTATTAGAATTGTACTTTAATGGATGGACCCATTGTTGTGTTAACTGAACAGCTAAGTACGTAATTTCCTTTAACAGCAGCTGGTCTTACTTTTAAGATTTGGTTAATAAGTGTATTAACGTTTTGTTCTAACTTTTCAGTTTCGAATGATACTTTACCAACAGCGACATTAACGTTTCCATCTCTATCAGCTCTGTATTCAACTTTACCAGCTTTTAATTCTTTGACCATTTTAGCAATGTCTGGTCCGACTGTACCTGTCTTTGGGTTTGGCATTAATCCTTTGGGACCTAAAACTCTACCATTTTTACCAATTTCGCCCATCATTTCAGGTGTTGCACACATAACATCGAAATCAAACCATTTTTCAGTAACAATTTTAGCAAGTAATTCTTTACCACCAGCATAATCTGCACCAGCAGCTTTTGCTTCTTCAACCTTACCAGTAATTGCAACGACTCTAACATTTTTACCTGTTCCAGCTGGAAGAATAACTGTGCCTCTAACTTGTTGATCAGCTTTCTTTGTATCAATATTTAATCTAATTGCTACTCCGACAGTTGAATCGAATTTTGTTGTGCTTGTTTTCTTGAGAAGTTCACATGCTTCGTGAACTGTGTAAACTTTTGAAGCATCAATTAATTTTAAAGCTGCTTCATATTTCTTTCCGTGTTTCATTATTTAGTAGCCTCCAATTAATCAATAACTTCGATGCCCATATTACGAGCACTTCCTTCAACAATCTTCATTGCTGCTTCAATGTCATTTGCGTTAAGATCTGGCATTTTGTATTCAGCAATCTTTTTAATTTGTTCTTTAGTGATTTTTCCAATTTTTGTTGTTTTTGGATTAGCACTTCCCTTTTTAGCACCGATTGCTTTTAAAAGTAATCCAGTAACAGGTGATGTCTTAATTACCATTGAGAATGTTTTGTCTTCATATGCAGTAATAATGACAGGGACAACTTCACCTTTTCTGTCAGCTGTCTTTGCGTTAAATTCTGTACAGAACTTTGGCATGACAACGCCAGCACTAGCAAGTTTTGGTCCTGGTTTAGCTTCGCCACCAGGTAATTCCATCTTGACTACTTTTGCGACTTTTTTCATTGTAGTTCTCCTTTTATCAATGTAGTGGTTAGAAGTAGTTCGCCTCTTCTCCCACCTTAGATATATAATATCTAAACATCCTTTAAGCCAGAATGCTAAAAAAATTATAGACTTTTTTAAGTTATTTTTCAACCTTATTTTTATATATATTTTTAAGCTAAAAAATCCACCAAAAATATCTAGTTTTTCATTCAAAATTTTAATGCTTTTGTCATCTTAAAAAATCTGAATAAAGTATTCTTTATATAAATCATTTAAGAATTGCGGCATTTTTACAAAAAAAGGAGCCAAAGCCCCTTATTTTAGATTCTAACGATCTCAGAGAATTCAACTTCAACTGGAGTTGATCTACCGAAGAACATTGTTTGAACAACAACGTTTCCAGCTTCTTTATCGATTGATGAAATTTTACCTTCAACGCCATCAAATGTACCATGAATAATCTTAACAAGATCTCCAACATGATAGCCTTCGTACATTGAAGCATCAACAACACCCATTCTCTTTAATACAGTTTCAATTTCTTTTCCTGATACTGGAGTTGGTTTTTGTCCACCACCACTAGAACCAGCAATACCTGTAACACCTGGAGTATTTCTAATCATGAACCAACTTTCATCTGTCATAATCATTTCAACAAATACGTATCCAGGATAAAGATTTATAGTTTTAAACTTAGGTTCTTCGACACCAGTTTCTTTGTTCTTAACCATTAATTGGTGTCCATCTTTACCTTTTGCTAATACTTTTTCTTCAGCAACAACAATTCTAAAGACATAATCTCTAAGATTCATACTTTCGATACGCCTTTTAATATTTTCAGCAGCTTTTTGTTCGTGTCCGCTGTATGTAGTTGCAATATACCATTGCTTTTCTGCTAATTTATTTGCGCTATTTTCTTCCATATACTACCCCCTAATTGACTTAAATGCTTCCTTTAGTTGAGCTACTAAAATACCACCTGCATAATCTTCAAGTGCTAAGAATAAAGCTGCAAATACAGTAATACAAAGAACAACTGCGATAGCTGGTATGAAAGCATCTTTCTTTGGCCATCTAATTCTTTTAGCTTCGCGAGCAACACCTTTAAAATAACCTGTAATTTTCTTCATTCTTGTTCTCCTACTTGCTTTCTTTGTGGATTGTATAATGTCCACAACGAGGGCAGAATTTTCTAAGCTCTAATCTAGAGGTTGAATCTTCAGTTCTTTTAGTTGTTGTATAGTTTCTAGATAAACATTCCGAGCAAATTAAAATGACTTTTTTTCTCATAATTTCTTTCCTATTAACCTATAACATACAAACTAGCATAAATTTTACATTTCTAAAACTACATTGTCAAATGCTTAAAAGTACTTTAAAAAAGCAAAAATCTGCTACATGAAAATTATAATAGAAATTATGGTTTTCTACTATATAAAATTAATAATATATCTTTGGTCCGTCGCGATCTTCAGACTCAATCCAATCACGAGTAAATAAATCTTCTAGTTTATCAACTAAAGAATCAAATTTCTTTTTAGTCAAATAATAAGTATTTTTGATCTTTTTGCTTATCTCTAAAAGAGAAAATCCACTAACATATTGTTTTAAAATATTTCTCTCGTCTCTCGTAAGTTCGTTTGACTCATTTAGAGCAACATTCATCAAATTTTTTCCATTTACATAGTCAACGACTTCATCTTCAAATGCTTGATTTGTATACTCTTCTGCTAATTCTTGAATGTAATCACCTTCGTAAGCAGAAAAGTTTCCTAACGCTTTATAAAATTGAGCGTTAGATGGCCTAACTCTTTCTCTAATCTTGTTTAATAAATAAAATTCGTATTTCTTTCTAAAATATGAGACAAAATTAATGTATTCTTGTGTCTTTTCAACTAGCAATGAATAATAAGCATCATTAACAATATCTACCAAATCATTATGAGTAAAACCTAGTTTTTTAACCGATGGTTCATACTTATAAATAACAACTTGGCAATAAAATACACAAAGAGAATAAAGCTCTTTTTGGGAAGCTATATCTCCTGCTTTTGACGAACAAATTAAATAATTTATGTCTGCACATTCGGGCATAACCCTCTCCCCTTCTTGGGGAGTCATTAATTATTCGTTTCTCAAAGAATATAAAGCTATTGAGCAAGCTACGCTAGCATTTAAACAGTTAACCTTCCCCATCATTGGGATCTTTAAAATCACATCGCAATTTTCTTTTACAAGTCTAGAGATGCCAAATCCTTCAGATCCTACAACAAGAGCTAAAGGTACATTTTTTGGAGCTTGTTTAAGTGTAAGGTTGCTGTCTCCATCTAGACCAGCAACCCAGAATCCATTCTTTTTTAGTTCTTGAATAGTGCGAGAAAGGTTTGTAACTTCAGCACATTTTATAAAGTTAATTGCGCCTGTTGAAACTTTTGCGACAGTTTCATTAAGTGACACAGATCCTCTTTTTTTATAAATGATACCAGAAATATCAAAAGCATCGCCGCTTCTTAAGATTGCGCCTAAATTATGAGGATCTTGTAATTCATCAAGTATAACGACGATAGGACTAGTTTTCTTTTTCGAAATTGCAATTATTTCATCAAGTCCTACCGTATGATAGTCTTTACAATATCCAATTATTCCTTGATGATTAACTTTTATAAGTTCATCAAGTTTTGCTTTATTAACAACCTCAACTGGAATTTTTTTCATGCGTAGAGCGTCGAGAAGTTCCTTATTTTTATATGCTGAATCAATAAGTACTTTATTTAAAGTTTTTGCTTCAAGACTACCTCTAACTGCATTTGTACCATAGATTATATTCATATGCTTTTTACCTTTCTAATATGGAATATTGCCAGTTTTTGGCTTAAATTCACTTTACTTATATAAGATATGACATAGTCATTCTTATAATATATTTTTAGCTATAAGTTTAGCTCTAATTTCATCACTTTTTGCAAAATCTTTGTTAGATTTAGCTTCAAGATATGCGTTATAAAGTTCAGTACTTTCGTTATCAAATTTAAATGGTTCAAAGTGTAATCCTAAAATATAAGCAATGTCTTTAATAACATAAAAGTCTTCTTTTAAAACATCAATTGAGGCATCTCTTTTTCTTAATTCAACATTAGCTTCTTTTACAATATCAAGTAAATAAGTAATACCATTTGGTATGTTAATATCGTTACTTAATGCATTTAAAAATGGTTCAATTTTATCTTTGTTTGCTTTTTCAAAAAGAGGAATATTTTTAACATTTAATAATGTATTTAATTTCTTAAAAACGAAGCTGACTTTATCTAAAATAGTTTTTGCATCATTTAAAGTATCATCACTAAAATTAACAATACTTCTATAAGGACAATTAAGTAAAACAAGTCTAACAACATCAGCACCATATTCACTAATTGCATCTTTAGCAAGAATGACATTTCCAAGTGATTTTGACATTTTTTCACCTTTTATATTCATCATTGCATTATGAATCCAATAATTAGCAATTTTATTTCCATGCATAGCATTAGCTTGAGCAATTTCGTTTTCGTGATGAGGGAATTTTAAATCCATTCCTCCTCCATGAACGTCAATCATTCCTTTAAAAATAGTATCAATCATAACGCAGCATTCTGTGTGCCATCCTGGACGACCAAGGCACCAAGGTGTTTCCCATTTAATACCAACGTTAGTATCTTTCCAAAGTAAGAAATCTAAAGGATTTTTCTTTTTAGAATTTTCTTCAATTCTTGCTCCAGCCATTAAATCATTAATGTTAATTTTTGATAAGCACCCATAACTTGGGTCTTTAGTTACATCAAAAAATACTTCGCCATCATTAACGTACGCACTTCCTTTATCAACTAAACCTTTTATATATTCAATAATTGAAGGCATATATTCGGTAACACGAGGATTTTCATAAGCTTTTTCGACGTTTAAAGCATCAAGACACGCTCTATAACGAGCAATATAATAGTCAGTAATTTCTTTTTCAGTCTTATTTTCTTCTATTGCTTTTTTAATAATTTTATCGTCTACATCGGTATAATTTGAAACATATTTGACGTTATAACCAACATACTCTAAAAATTTTCTAAATGTATCAAAAAATACAACAGGTCTCATATTTCCAATGTGTGGATCGTTATAAACTGTAGGTCCACAAACGTACATTGAAACTTCTCCATCTTTAATCGTTTTAAATGGTTCAACTTTATTCGTTAACGAATTGTATACTTTAATTTCTTCCATAATCATGCCTCAAAATCTTTTATGATTTTATCATAAAAGTGAACTTCATTCATTATCTATACAATTTATTTTCTTTTATATGGATGATTTTAACTAGAAAATTTATTACAATATCTCGCGAGATAATATAAGTCTCAACGATATCGAGGTAGTTTATGATTAGAAAAAGAAGTTTAATAGCATTGGATTTAGATGGAACATTATTAACAGATGATAAAAACATATCATTAGAAACAAGAGAATATTTAAAAAATTTAGAAAATGAAGGCCATTTAGTTGTTTTATGTAGTGGTAGAGCAATAAGAAGTGTAAAAGATTATTACGATTTAATTGGTCTTAAAAAGTCACCATTTATTGCTTATAACGGACATTATGCAGCAAACTTTAATGATCCAAATTTTGTGCCTATCGTCCATAAATTAAATAAAGATTCAATCACAAAAGCATATCGAGATTTAATAGATGTAGGTCTTGTTGATAGCGTTATGAGTGAAAATGAAAATACCATTTGTATTGATAAAGATGATTTCTTTTTATTCGCTTTTTATAACACTGAAAATATGAGAGTTTTAAAAGGACCACTTGATGAAACAATTAAGCAAGACATGTTCACATTTGTTATGCGTTTAAAATATCCTAATGATGAAACAGCTAATAGAGAATTAATTAACATAGTTGAAAGTGAAAACAAAAGTTTAAAAGTTCGTATTTGGTACGAAGGTGAATATGCTGAATTCTATACTTCAGGTGTTTCAAAATCTAAGACAATTTCAGAAGTCGCAAAAGAATATAACATTGATAAAGATGATATTTTTGTTTTTGGTGATGCTGATAATGATAGAGAAATGTTAACTGATTATAAAAACAGTTTTGCAATGATTAATGGTGCTCCTCACCTTCATAAAATTGCTAATAATATCACAGAAAAAGACAATAATAACAACGGAGTTATTACTGAATTAAAGAAATATTTTTAAAATAACCCTGCAAATCTCAAATATTTTTGAACACAAGAGAAAAAACCTCACTTTTAAGGATAATTCCATAAGTGAGGTTTTATTTTTTGATTAATTAATTTAAAAGATATTAAGCAGCAAGTTTTTCTGCAGTACTAAATGAAATATATTCCTTATCGTTACTTGCACTTACGCTATATTTATTACTCCATGAATAATAGGTGACGCTTACTGAATATGTTCCAGCTTTGAATGTAAATTTATCTCTATTCTTATCATAAGCTAAATCCTTGCCAACATTATCATCGAAAGAACATGTTCCATCTTCTTTAATAATTACTGTGTGTTCATCACCTTTATATGTTTTTCCAGTGAATTTACCATAGAATTTTAACATTGGATTTTCTGGAACAACTAATTGATCAAGTGCAAATGGTTCAACGTAGGTATCTCCAAATCCAGTGATTGTCGCAGTAGTTTTACTAAAATCAACATCTGTATAGAAAATAGTTTTAACTTCATAATTATCATCAAGTGTGATTTCTACTTGCGTACATGATTTAGCAAATGGGTTTCTATTAGGAGCATAGTAATATGCAGCTGTTCCTGCAAACGTACCATCATATGTAAAGTGTTTATTATCTTTAACTGTGAAAAGTTCAGGTGCTAAATATTCAAAGTCTGGAAGTTCATCTTTAGAAATTGAAGTGATATCTTTTCCATCTTTATCAACGTTAGGGAAATAATTTCTTGTATATACACCTTTCTTATAGTTTAAAGTATATGCTTTTCCGTCTTGAACAATTATTCCTTGTCCATCGTTACGACTTCCATCATAAACATAAGCTAATGTTGATGAATATGAGCAATCATAAACAATTGTTTCTGCTTCATCCCACTTTCCACCTTCCGTTGTGTTAACTTCTTCAACTTTAGCATTAAATGGTCCTTTATTTAATTTTTTTAATGCTTCCCATAATTTATCATGTTCAGCTTTATGGACAAATGGTGTTGGATACTCTGGTGATTTTACTTCATCTCCGAATTTTACAAATTCTAATGTTGATAAAAATCTTGAAGAACCAAGTACAGTTGTACCAACATCAGTTTCAACACTAATTGATTTAAATTGATCTTTTTCAATTACAAATGAAACATCAAGAATTCCTGTTAAAACATATCTAGTTAAAGAAGACATCATACTTTGAGCAAATGCTACTTCTGTCTCTGTTCCAAGTCTTAAATGGTATAAACCAACAGTTTCTTCGTCTTCAACAAAGTCATGCAATGTTAATTCCTTAAATGGGTTTACATATTTTGACCAGCTTTCAATTTCGCCACTCTTATTTTTTAATTCAGTGCATACCAATTCATTTTTAGCATTAATTCCCATGATTGTAGGAACACCAGCAATTTTATAAATTCTTCCTTCGTTTGTCGTTTTTGCTGTATTATCAAATCCAACATAATGATAAGAATCATTTGTATATGAGACATCAATATCAGTAATGTTGTTTGCTTTTTCTCCATACTTTTCGTTGGCAAATCCTTTAAGAGCAACATTTCCTTGAATCTTGCTTAATATTTCGCTTGTTAATACGTTGGCATATGTTGGTTCTTCAGGGTTATCAATAGGTGGTTTTTCAACATCTGGAGTAGGTGCTTTGATTTCACCACATCCTACTAATGTAAATAATGAAGCTAAACCAATTACGAGTAATTTTGTTCCGTGTTTTTTCATATTATTCTCCTTATTACTGGCTTTATGTACTAATAGCCAGTGGCAAAATTATTTAACTTTTGTTTGCCTTTTTAGGCAAACAAAATAATTAAATCCTTAATATAAAATTAATACAAAACCCCTACATTTTAACAATTTTGAAATTTTTATAATGTTTCGTTAGTGATTTCCATATAGTTACATTAGTGATTTCATTATAAGTAAGTATAGGAAATAACAATTATTTTTTTAAAAAGGAACCTCATTTTTAACAAGATTCCTTATTTTTTATTTGATTTTTAATAAACTAGTTAAGGCTTTATAATATGCGTCGCAACGCTTTTCAGCAGTTTCCAAATTCTTATCAATTACTTCAATATAGAATTTACATTTTGGTTCTGTACCACTTGGTCTTACACAAATATTTGACCCATCTTCGAATATAAATTTAATTAAATCGCCAGTTGGAAGATTTTCAATGGTTGAAGTTTCTTTAGTATGTAAATTAAATCTTTTGAGTTTGAAATAATTTTCAATAACTTTAACTTTATTATCTAAAAGTGAAGTAATTGGGTGTTTTTCGAGCTCATCCATAATAGCTTTCATTTCACTTTGTCCTTCACTTCCTTTGAAGTAAATATTATAAAGTTTAGCTTTATGTTGTCCGTATTTTTCACCTAATTTTAGATATGCTTCATCTAAAGTTAAGCCATGTTTTTTATACCATAACGCCATTTCACAATATAGAAGGATTGCTTGAATACCATCTTTATCTCTTACAAATGGTTTAATTAAGCATCCATAAGATTCTTCATAACCAAATATAAATGTTGGTCCACCATTAACTTCATAATAATGAATTCTATCTCCGATATATTTAAATCCAGTTAAGAATGATTCGCATTTAACGCCATAATTATCGCAAATTTCTTTGCCTAACATTGAAGAAACAACTGTATTATAAACAACTGGATCTTTTGGAAGAGTTCCTTTTGCCTTACGTTCAGAAATAATGTAATCAAGTAAAATTGCAGCACTTTCATTTCCAGTTAATAAAACATATTCACCTTTTCTATTTTTACAAGCAAGTCCAACTCTATCTCCATCTGGATCAGTCATGCAGATAAGATCAGCATCAATTTGCTTAGCAAGTTTAATTGGCTCTTCATAAGAGACAGCATTTTCTGGATTTGGTGATTTTGTTCCACTAAATGCTGGGTCTGGATTGCATTGTGACAAAACTGGATGTACATCATAACCACAATCTTTAAAGACTCTCATTGCATTTACATAACTTGTACCATGGTTAGGTGTATAAACAATTTTGAAATCTTTTTTATCTAAATCTGGATTAACTTGAACAGAATCACAAAGAGTTACATATAAATCATCAATGTCTTTGTCAAAAACATTATTCTTACCTCTAATTTTAGCAGTAGGAACTTCAACATTTAATTCATCGCCAAGTGTTCCTATAATTTCGATTAAATCTTTAATTTTGCTTGGAACTAATTGACATCCTTCTTCATCATATACTTTATATCCATTATCTTCTTTAGGGTTATGTGAAGCTGTAATCATAATTCCACCGCTACATTTTTGAACTCTAACAGCAAAACTTAATTCAGGTGTTGGTCTTAAAGAATCAAAAATATAAGTATCTATTCCCATTTCGTTTAATATACGAGCTGATTCAAGTGTAAATTCTCTGCTCATATATCTATTATCGTGTGAAATTGCGCAACTTACTTTACCTGTATATTTTTTTAATAAATATTTTCCAAATCCGACAGTTGCTTTTCTAACTGTAAAAAGATTCATTCTATTTGTTCCTGGGCCAAGAATTCCTCTCATTCCAGCAGTACCAAAAGCGATGTCTTGGAAAAACGCATCATCAATTTCAGCATCTGACATTGATTTTAAAATATTTTTATCTTCGTCAGAAACATTAGGACTATTCATCCATCTTTCAAAATTTTTATGTGTTGTTTCAGTCATATAAATACCTCAAATTTATAAATTAATTTTAAACTAAGAATTTTCTATTTGCCACTTTTAAATATAGACTTGAGAAAACTAATTTTATTTTAACAGGTTTAAGGTTTTAAGGATGTCTTGATCTTTTTTAGTTAATGGTCCAATAAATTCTTTATTGCTTAAATAATTTAACTCGCCTTCAATATTTCCAAATTTCAATTTATAAGCATGTAAAAATTGGTAACGATATTTAAAATTCTCTTCAAATCTCTTGTTTTCTTTGAAGTTTCCATATTTTTGATCTCCTAAAATAGGGTGACCAATATATGAAAAATGTACTCTTAATTGATGTGTTCTTCCCGTAATAAGAGTAGCTTCTACTAAACTATATTCGCCATTATCTTTAATCTTTTTATATTCGGTAATTGCTGTTTTTGCTCCATTTGCTAAACTAGAAACTTTTACAAATCCCTCATTTTCATCCTTTAATAAAGGGGCATTAATTGTTCCGTTTTCTTCAGTTACACCATTTAAAAGAGCAAGATATGTTTTCTTAATTTCATCATGAGTTTTAAAAAGATCCATCATCTTTTGACTTGAATTTATATTCTTAGCAAAAACAACAAGTCCACTTGTGTTTCTATCAAGTCGATGACATGGACCTGGAGTAAAACCTGTTCCATCATTTTTAAATTCACCTTTATTAAAAAGATAAGATAAAACCATATTTGATAAAGTTATTCTCTTTTCTTCTTGATCTCCATGAATTAAAAGACCTTTAGGTTTATTAACAATTAAAATATTTGAATCTTCATAAACAACATCAATATCACTTTTATATTTTTCAATTGATTTAGGTTTATTGAATTCTTCTATTTGTTCATCTTTTATATATATTCTTAAAACGTCATTTTCCTTTAATATATAATTTTCTTTAACCCATTTTCCATTTATTTTAATGTCTTTTTTTCTAAATGTTTTATAAATAAAACTTAATGGTGCATCATTAAGAAATTTCTTTACATATTTATCAACTCTTTGATTAGCTACTTCTTTTTTAATTATTACTTCTTTCATATTAAAAAGATTAAAGTTTTAAGTGTCAAAAAGCAATTAAAATAATGACAAAACGCTTTTATTTTTGTTAAAATATTACTCACGGAGAAATACCCAAGAGGCTGAAGGGGTGGGCTTGGAAAGCTCATAGTCCTGTTAAAAGGAGCGGGGGTTCAAATCCCCCTTTCTCCGCCACTATTTTTAAAAATATGCCCTGTTCTAATTAGTTAATAAAAGAACAAGGTTTTGCTTTAAAATAGCAAATAAATTCAGTACGGGTTGAAATCCCGACAAGGCGGAAAAAGGCGGATTTTTTAAAAACAAGACCTTTACGTAACCTGTTTTAGCTTAGTGCAGTTAATTTACCAGCACCCATATAGCAATAAAATTGAGTCTAGAGTAAGAAAATTATTTAACTATTTCCCAATGACCGTGATTTCCAGAGCCAACATATCTAATTCTAGTAGATTCATTTACGATTCTTTGGATTGTTCTAACAGAAATGCCTAATGCATTAGCAAGGGATTTTCTTGTAATCTTATTGTTTAATGCAATTTGTCGAACAATTAATTCTTCTAAATTTAAGTTATCGTTGCGAGTGCCATCGTGAGTGCCATCGTGAGTGCCATCTTGTGTTTTGACATCTCCCATCGCGAGTTTATTGTATTTAAATACAACCGTGAAGGAATTTGGATAAGTAAAATCAAAAACACTTTTGTTATATTCCTCAAGAATTGTAGATACACCTCTTCCGCTTTCTTCAAATTTATCAAATTTCATAAAAACTTTTGCGAGTTCTGGATTAATTGGTTTAGATTTACTAGATAAAAACTCATCTTTAGCTTGAATATCGAGAGGAGAACCATAGGAATAGATTTCCAAACGATCTTTAAAAAGAAATACAGCTGGTCCAGTTTTGCCCTCCCAATTATTATGAAGGACAGCGTTTATATAAGCTTCTCTAAAAGCTCTTTTATTAAATAGAAACTCATCTCTTCTAGAAGCTTTGCCATTAAAATATGAACGCACTTTGTTCTCTGCAAATTCCATATAATCAAGTAAAGAATCAATTGATTTTAATACACATCCACCGCCAAATTCTTTTCTATAAACATATTCCGATTGTTTATTAATACCACCAAATTTTACAACTTTAAATGACATATCAAATTGGTCAGAAAGCATATAAGCAATGTAATTAAATTTTTTATCGTAGGTAAGCATAAAATTATTGGAAAACATATTGTCTTCTGTATAAGATAAATGATATTCATCAAGATAAATCTTAAAAAACTCTGAATGTTAAATCTTGTCTTGGAGATTCTTCGGTTTTTAAAGAAAATTCATTACCATTGAGAATTTTCCATAGTTTTTTCTCTATTTTAGGAAATCTTCTAATGTCTTCTTTGCTAGAACCAACACGAATATATCTGACATTTTTATAATCAGTAATAACATCACTAGCAGCAGGAATCTCAACGTAAACTACTCTATTGCTATCAAACTATTCTTCTTTAAATTCAACATCAATGTGTGGGTTTAAATTCCTTGATAAATAATGAGCGTAATTTTCGCCACCATTAACTTCTTTTTCATAATTGAATTTGGAGTTTGTTAATTTCATTGTTCGATCTTGAACACCCCAAATAAGATAACCAAAATCTTGTTTTCTTAAGGCGGCACCATTAGAAAGCGCAGAGATATATTCTCCTATCTCATCATCATCACGAAAGCCATCTTTGTATTCGACATATTCGCATTCACTTTTATTATTAATAATGTGGAGAAGTTTTTCTTTTGTCATCTTTTAAAATCATATCATAATACAAGAGGCAATTCACTTTAAATATATAAAATGATAAAGAAAAGTATCAAATCCCAATTGTATTTTGTTAAGCAACGAATATAAAACGTTGCGATTAGTCATTCCTACTCAAAAATTTGTATTGCTTATTATTCATATATAAATTCTCGAAAAATAATTTTCTAAGCTTTTAACATATTTATAGGAACAATAAAGGTATCATCTTTTTTCCAAGCATCGCCACATGCTGTTAAAATCATTTTAAAAGAAGGAAGTTTCTGTTTATTTTCTCTTATCTTATCTTCAATTAATTTTAAATTTGAGATTCCTTCCTTAATTAATTCATCACCTCCTAATTTAATCTCAACAAGAGCATAATTGCCATTTGGTAGGTGAATTACTGCGTCACATTCTAATCCATTTCCATCTCTAAAGTGTCTAATTTCGCCATCTAGACTTTCGACATAAATTGTTAATTCTTTAATTGCAAAATCTTCAAACAAAAATCCGAAAGTTTTTGGATCATTTAATAAATCGTTTGGTGACATATTCAGTGAATATGCAGCAATAGAGGTGTCAACAAAGTGTCTAGTTGGTGATGTAATAATAACAGTTTTACTCCTAAAATTAGGATTCCAAGCGTCAATATCTTTAACAATATATAAGTCTTGAAGCGCTTCTATATATTTATCAAATGTTGCTTCACTTATTTTTCTATCATCATTTTTATTAATATCACTAATTAAAACCGACTTTCTCGCTTCTGTAGAAACATTTCTTGCATAACTTCTAAGGATCATTTTGAAAATTTCAGGTTTTTTATTACGGAATTTAGAATTTTTCGAATTTTCGAATTCAAATAAAGTAGAACAATAATTTTTTGTAATTTTTAAAGCTTTTTCTTTTTCAGCCACAATTGATAATGGCCAACCACCACGACATATATAGAAAGCAGTATCAAATAAATTATAATTCTCATTTAGAAAGAAAATTTCTTTCTTTTCCTTAAATAAATCAGCTAGCGAAACTAAACCACTTGATTCATTTGATTCGTAAAGACTCATTGGTCTCATTTTAATAGTGACAATTCTTCCTGCACCAGAATGATAAATATTTTCTTTATCAACAGGGGTTGAACTACCTGTAAAAATAAATTGGCCAAATTTGTTGTCTCGATGATCAATTTCTGCTCTAGCACAATTCCATAAATCAGGAACATTTTGCCATTCATCTAAAAGACGCGGAGTTTCTCCAAATAATATCGCTTCAGGATTTGCTTCTACCATACGAATTTTTTGTAACGTATCTAATGCGTATTTGCTCTTAGCAAAAAGTTCGCAAGTAGTCGTTTTACCACAAAATTTAGGGCCGGCGACAACAACAACTCCTGATGTTTCAAGTGCTTCTTCTATTTGTTTTTCAACATATCTTTTAAAATATTTCATTCGTATATCCTCGTCTTATCTTAAAATAAAAATTACCCACTTTCAAGAATTTTTATATAGTTTCTTTTACATAATTTTATAGGGTTTCTTTTACATATTTTTATATGGTTTCTTTTACTAAGCCAAACAGCAATAAAGTGAAAAAATAAAAATAAGTTCCTACCAAATAAATTTAAATTGTCATTTATGTTTTTTAAATAAAAAATCCTTTTTTGCAGTTGCGTGCTTTTTAACCACTGTTTTTCATGCTTTATGATACAATGTCGGTAGAACTTATTTGAAGTCTACAATTCTT
>UQXJ01000010.1 GCA_900545015.1 uncultured Mollicutes bacterium
TAGGATTTCTATTTGCTAGAGGATATAAAAGCGAAAAATAAAATAAAATAAATGGATTAAGCGATTTGCTTAATCCATTTTTCTTACCATTTATTTCTAACTTTTTCTAAGAAACCAACGTCATCATTAAATTTAATTGTTTTATCTTTTACTTTTATAGTTCCGTTAAATTTTCCAAATACTTGATTTTGATCACTAGAAATAATTAAAGCATTTAAATAATCTTTTCTATTAAAAATTGGTGTCATTGTTAGATTTACTGAATCATCCTCACTAACAATTTTTACATCTTTTGAATAATCGTTTTTGCCTTTTTTATCAACTTGGAAAATAAATTCAACCTCTGGTAATTTATATTTTTCATTATTAAAATAAACAATGTTTTCGTTTTCTTTATTTGTTCCAAATCCATATCCTAAATTGAAGCCAAATAATTTATCATCTTTTATGCTATTTAAACTCGACCAATACCAAGTATTTTTATAAGTCCAAACACCTCTGCCCCAATCAAGTCCGCCAGGTGCTTTAAAATCGATTATTTTTTCATCATAAATAATGGTGCCTTCAGCAAAAAGTAGATTTTCTTTAAGGTTATAATAGAAGTGACGTTTTTTAGCAAAAGGAGTAAGCATATAAATTGTATTATTTGTATTTCCTTTAACATTTAATTTAAAACTAAAGTCCTTTCCTTTAGTGAAATTCTTAATGTTTCCTTCAATATATTTATTTCCATCCTTTTTTATTATAATGTCGATTTTAAAATCTTTAATTGCTACATGAATATCGCCTTCTTTGCTTGATGAAGGTAGGACGATTTTTCCCTTAGGTAGATTAATATAAGTTTTAGTTTTAAAGAAATAATTTTTACTAAAATCAATAAAAGTAACACTTACTAAATCCATGTAAGAATTATAATCAACAGTTATGCATAAGCCATAATCTTTATTTATGAAATGATAATAATCCCGTTCTTTGATTCTGGTTTTTAAGCCTTTAATATCGCTTTTATGATATTCGTATTCTTCAAACGAATACCCTTCTTTAACTAAACTGCCGTTATTTAATAATTTCATTATCTTTCTCCTCAACAATTAAAGTTCTTAATATTATTTTATATTGTTCTAGGGAGAAAAGAATAGGACAAGGATAGATCTTGATACTTTCTTTATATGCGTGGAGTGCAATTTCATCAATGTCTTCCTTTTTTAACTCCTTGATCTTAGGAGCAAAGCCAAATTTTTTATTTAATGAATCAATTCTTAAAATTAAATTATAAGCACTTTCGTGTAAATCAGATGTTTTTTCATCAGTAACTTTGTTATAAAGCTTTCCCATCTTTTTATAAGATTTAAAAATATAATATTTTAAAAATACAGGAAGTAAACGTGCGTTAGTTTCACCATGTCCTATATTATATTTTCCACCAAGTGCATGGCTTAAAGCATGAACTGAACCAACAAGTCCTCTATTAAATGCTTTTCCAGCTAAAAATGATGCATATAATAACTTAACTTTATATTCAATGTTTGTTGGATCATCATATGCTTTTTCTAAATTATCAAAAATCAATTGAATAGCTTCGACGTTTTCTTTTTTACTAGCTCGAGAAGCTGTCATATTTAAATAACTTTCAATAGCGTGAGTTAATGCATCCATAGAAGTTGAAGCTAAAATTTTATTTGGTAAATCCAATAATAAATTAGGATCTAAAAGTGCTTTACTAGGAAAAATTTTTCCACTTACAATTGCGTATTTTTCATCTTTTTTATCATCTCTAATAACAGAAGCGAAAGTAGTTTCACTACCAGTTCCACAAGTTGTTGGAATGGCTGTAATTTTTGGAACTTTATGGAGCACTTTAAAGTATCCTTTATACTTAGAAATTGGTTTTTTAGAATAAGCAATAACTGCAATTCCTTTAGCACAATCAAGGACACTTCCTCCTCCAATAGCGATAATTTCTTTACAATTATTTTTAATAAAAATATCTTTTCCTTTTTCAACATTTTCTACTGTTGGATTAGGGCTTACTTCAGAAAACTCTGCAAAAGTGGCCTTTTTTTCGGATAGAAGCTTTTTAATATTTTCAAAATAAGCAGTTTTTGATAAGTGTCTACCTACAACAAGTAAATAAGAAGTAGGCTTAATTGTGTCTAAAAAATTAGGTGGACAATTATACAAAGTTGGATATTTTGGGATATAAAAATAAAGAGCAATTTTTGTCATGAAGTTAATGAAACGATGATAAATAAGTTTAAAGAAATTAAGTTTTACGAATCCACTTGGCTTGACATTAAGATAGATTCTTAACATTTCAAGAAGGTGCTTTGGATCAGTTAAATACTTAATTTTTATTTTACTTCCATTAACTAAATAAATAGTGATTCCAGTGTAATTTGTTATAAGGGAAACATGCTTTCCTTTAGGAGATTCAATTGCATAAACATCACTCCCATTAATAACAACTCTATGTCTTTTATTTTTATTAACAGTAAGTGAATTATTTTCATAATTAAATTCGATTTGCCTATTAGGAATAATCAAATAAGCAATAAGAGAGCGCAAAGATAATATAAAGAATAAAGCAAAAATAACTAAAAATATGATTGAAAAAATTGAAGTAGGCTTATAAATTAATAAACCAATACTAAAAAATAAGAAAATTGAACTAAATACTAATAATACGATATAAAAGTGAAAGAATAATTTATCTTTTTTTCCTTTTTCTTCAATGTGCGTAAATAAGTTATTAGTTGTCATTAATATTTAATTCCTCTTTTGCGTCATCGAGAGCTTTTCTAACAGTGTCATCCATATCGAAGTATTTATAATCAGCGAGTCTTCCTCCAAAACGGACATTTTTAACGCCTTTAGCAAGTTCTCTATATTTTTCGGCTAATTCATTGTTTCTATCATTATTAATAGGATAGAATCTTTCTTTTCCTAAACTATAATCATCTGGATATTCTTTAGTTACATAAGTAACAGGTGATTTATCATTTTCAAAATATTTATGTTCAATAATTCTTGTGTAAGGAACTTTATATTCTGTGTAATTTATAACACAATTTTTTTGATAAAATTCTTTTTTATGTCTTTCTAATTCAAATCTTAATGAACGATATTCCAAATCACCAAGTTTATAATCGAAAAACTCGTCGATTGGACCAGTATAAATGATTTTATCTGCTAATTTTTCAAGCTCTTCACGATTTTTTAAAAAATCAGTATTAAGCATTAAATCAGCACCTTCAATAAGTTTTTCTATTAAAAGTGTATATCCACCAATTGGAATGCCTTGATAAATATCATTGAAGTAGTTGTTGTTATATTCAAATCTTAAAGGAATTCTTTTAATAATGAAACTTGGAAGTTCAGTAGCTTTTCTGCCCCATTGTTTTTCTGTATATCCTTTAATAAGGCGCTCATAAATTGTTCTACCAACTAATGAAATGGCTTGTTCTTCAAGATTTTTAGGCTCTTTTATGTTTTCTTTTTTAACTTCTTCTTCGATTTTTGCTTTTGCTTCATCAGCTGTAGTAACACCCCAAATTTCTTTAAAGGTATTCATATTAAAAGGAAGATGATAATAATTACCTTTATAATTTGCTAAAGGAGAATTAATAAAATCATTAAATTTAACTAAATTATTTACGTAATCCCAAACTTCTTTATCAGAAGTATGAAAAATATGTGCACCATATAAGTGAACATCAATATTATCCATTTTTTTAGTATAAATATTTCCACCTATATGGTCTCTTTTTTCAACTATAAGTACTTTTTTTCCATTTTTTATTAGTTCATGAGCAAAAGTAGCTCCATATAAGCCTGAACCAACAATTAAATAATCGAATTTTTTCATGAAATAATTATATCAAAAAGGCTAAATGGTGTCGAAATAAGTTTTTATATGTTTACATATTGCAATTTCAACAAAATTTTCAGTTAATTTTCAAAAAAATTGTCATAATTAGTTCGAGGTGTGTATAATTTTCATATATGGAAAGAGCTGGCAAAGTTGTATTAATCATTGAAGACGACAAAGGAATTCAATCAAAAGTCAAAAATGATTTAAAAGAAAAAGGTTATAAAGTCGCATATGTAAATAGTGCGCAAGAAGGAATTGACTACTGTATTAAAAATGTTGTAGACATCGTATTAATGGATTTAAACCTTCCTGATAGAGATGGAATGTATGTTATCGAAACTATAAGATCTTTTAATAACGTATTGCCAATTATTGTTTTATCCAATAGAAGTACAACTGAAGTTAAAGTCCTTGCGTTAGATGCCGGCGCTAACGATTACATGACTAAACCATTCAATGTAAACGAACTTTACGCACGAATGAGAAAAGAACTTAGATACATTGCTGAAGAAGAAAAACACTTATTTATAAATGGTAATTTAGCTATCGATTATGATGCAAAAACTATTTTTATTAATGGTGTTGAAGTGCATTTCACAAATTTTGAATATAAAATTGTAGTATTACTTGCCTATAACTTAGGTAAAACCCTTACATATGATTACATAATTAATCATGTTTGGGGAAAAGATGGGCAAGATCAAAATGGCTTAAGAGTATTTATGGCCGGTATTAGAAGGAAGACAAGTAAAGGCGGAAAATCATCAAAACTTATTCGTACCGATATTGGTATTGGATATAGAATGAACAAAATTAGTTAATTAAATAAATGAAAAATTTCTTAGGTAGAATCTTAATTTTAGTTACATCCACTGTAAACATTGTTTTAAGCATAGTAATGATTTCAATACTATCTTTTTATTTATGGTCTAATACTGAGAATTTCTTATCTTCAATGACTGGAGCGAATTGCCCAGTTAATATTTTTGAATTTAGTTTACATATTTTTACAATATTATTCTTTATTTATGTCACAATTTGGTGCTTAAAAAACATTGCAAAAGGCAAAAGTATGAAAAACGCTTTAATAGGAACATCAGTTTTATTAGGCGTAATTATATTGAATTTCTGCACACACTTATTCGTACCTAACGTATTTATTTTTAGCTTAGGTGCGTTTATAAGTACTTCGGTAACTCAAATTGTTACAACCTCGCTTTTAATAATTGGCTGTTACTTTAATTTTTACCGTGATTGCAGGTAATTTAATCTGAAAGCGCTTTCAGTATTTTTTTACTGAATAGTACTTTATTTTTAGGGAGATATCCTTTATTATTTATTCGGTAAATAAATACCGATTTGGGAAAAATTATGAAATCAAAAGAATTAACGAAAAACCAATTACGTAGATTACCTACCTACCTTCACCTCCTTCGTGACTTAAAGTCAAATGGAGTTGATTTTATTACTTGTCAAACTATTGCTGATGATCTAGAGCTCAACAAAGAACAAGTAAGAAAAGATATTGCTTTAATTAGTTCTATTGATGGAGTACCAAATAGGGGAAGAGATATTGATATCTTAATTAAAGATGTCGAAACTATCTTAGGTTATCGAACAATAACAAACGCTGTTATTGTTGGCGTCGGAAGCCTTGGCAGAGCATTACTTGCTTATAAAGGATTTGAAAACTATGGCCTTAATATTGTTGCTGCCTTTGATTTATATGGCGATAAAGAAATCAACGGCAAACATGTTTATGACATGAACAATCTTACAAAAGAAACACTTAAGAAGTTGAACGCAGAAATTGGTATCATTACTGTTCCAGATAACGCAGCACAAGAAGTTGCTGATAAGTTGATTGATGCAAAAGTTCAAGGAATTTGGAATTTTGCTCCATCTAAAATCAATGTTCCTAAAAATATCATTTTAAGTAACATTGACTTAGCTGCATCTTTAGCTGTTTTATCTCATGAACTTTACCTTAAAGAGATAAAGGAGAAAAAGAATGGATAAAGTTTTAGATCCAAAAGCATGTCAAGAAGTTGATGAATTAGTACAAAAAGGTCTCGTAGCACTTGAAGAATTTAGAAAATTAAACCAAGAACAAGTCGATTATATTGTTGCAAAAGTATCAACAAGTGTTTTAGACCGCCACGAATATCTTGCACGTATTGCTGTTGAAGAAACAGGAAGAGGTGTATTCGAAGATAAATGTACAAAAAACTTATTCGCATGCGAATATATTACTAATGCAATGAGACATTTAAAAACAGTTGGCATTATCAGTGATGACCCAGTTACAGGAATTACTGAAGTTGCTGATCCACTTGGTGTTATTGCTGGTGTTACTCCAGTTACAAACCCAACAAGTACTGTTATCTTTAAATCATTAATTAGTTTAAAAACAAGAAACCCTATAATTTTCGGTTTCCATCCAAATGCCCAAAAATGCTGTGTTGAAACTGCAAAAATTATTGAAGAAGCTGCTGTTAAAGCTGGCGCTCCAAAAAATTGCGTTCAATTTATTGCTCACCCATCACTTGATGCAACAACTGCATTAATGCAACACCCAGGTGTCGCATGTATTCTTGCTACTGGTGGTAATGCAATGGTTAAAGCTGCTTATAGCTGTGGAAAACCTGCACTTGGTGTTGGAGCTGGTAACGTTCCTGCTTATGTTGAAAAAACATGTAATGTTGCTCAAGCTGCAAATGATATTTTAATGTCAAAATCATTCGATAATGGTATGGTTTGTGCTTCAGAACAAGCTGCTATTATTGATAAAGAAATTTATAAAGAATTTATCGATGATATTAAAAAATATGGTGCATATCTTTGTAATAAAGAAGAAAAAGCTAAACTTGAAAAATATATGTTCCAACCAAATAAAGATGGTGTTGTAACAGGCGTTTTCCCAGGATTAGTTGGTCACCCAGCATGGGAAATTGCTCATAATGCTGGATTTGAAGTACCACATGATACTCCAATTTTAATGGCTGAATGTTCAAAAGTTGGACCTGAAGAACCATTAACAAGAGAAAAACTTTCACCTGTACTTGCTTTAATTAAATCAAATTCAACAGAAGATGGTTTCAATAAAGCAGAAGCAATGGTTGAATTCAATGGTTTAGGTCACAGTGCATGTATTCATACAAAAGATAAAAACTTAGTCGATGCTTTCGGTGTTAAAATGAAAGCATGTAGAATTATTTGGAATTCACCTACTACATTTGGTGGTATTGGTAATATTTATAACTCATTCTTACCTTCAATGACTTTAGGATGTGGTTCTTATGGTCATAATAGTGTTAGCGGAAACGTTAGTGCTGTTAATTTAATCAACATTAAGAGAATTGGCAAGAGGAGAAATAATATGCAATGGTTTAAAATTCCAAGCAAGATTTACATTGAAAGAAACAGTATCCAATATTTAAAGGATGCTAAAAACGTTAATAAAGCATTTATTGTTACAGATAAATCAATGGTTCAACTTGGATTCTTACAAAAAATCCTTGATCAATTAAGAGCTAGAAGAAATAACGTTGAAATTCAATTATTTACAGATGTCGAACCAGATCCAGATATTTCAACTGTTAGAAAAGGTTGTGAATTAATGAGATCATTCGAACCAGATACAATTATTGCTTTAGGTGGTGGTTCTTCAATGGACGCTGCTAAAGGTATGTGGTTATTCTATGAAAATCCAGAAGTTAATTTCGATGATTTAAAACAAAAATTCATGGATATCAGAAAGAGAGCATTCAAATATCCTGAACTTGGAAAGAAAACAAAACTTATTTGTATTCCAACAACATCAGGTACAGGTAGTGAAGTTACTCCATTCGCTGTTATATCAGATAAAGCAAATAACATTAAATATCCATTAACAGACTACTCATTAACTCCAACAATCGCTATTGTTGATGCTGAATTTACAACAAATTTACCTGCTTCAGTTACAGCTGATACAGGACTTGATGTCTTAACTCACGCACTTGAAGCTTATGTTTCAATGCTTGCTACAGACTATACAGATGCTTTAGCAATTCAAGCTGCACAAATGGTCTTCAAATACTTACCAAGATGTGTTAAAAACGGCAAAAACGACTTAGAAGCTAGAGAAAAAATGCATAACGCTTCAACTATGGCAGGTATGGCATTCGCTAATGCTTTCCTTGGTATGAATCACTCAATGGCTCATAAAGTTGGTGGTATGTATCACGTTCCACATGGAAGAGCTAATGCAATCTTATTACCATTTACAATTATGTATAATGGTGAAGTCCCACAAAAACTTAGTACATGGCCAAAATACAATGTCTATGATGCAAATGAAAGATATGCAAATATCGCTAGATTAATTGGACTTAAATTTAATACTGTTGAAGAAGGTGTTAGAGCACTTGCTGATGCTGTTTATGATTTAGGTATTGAATGTGGTGAAAAGATGAACTTCAAAGCAGAAGGAATCGATGAAAAACAATGGATGAGCACTGCTGAAGAATTATCATATAGAGCATACGAAGATCAATGTACACCAGCTAACCCAAGAATTCCTATGGTTAAAGACATGGAAGAAATTCTTAAAGAAGCTTATACAGGTTACGTTAAAGGAAAAACAAAGATCTAATAATTGAACTTTATTATGATTTTAAGGCACTATAGTAAATACTATAGTGCTTTTTAACTCCAAAATGCTAAAATACATCCATAAATGAGAGCAAAGGAGTTTTAAGATGCCAAAATTTGATACAAGAGTTCAAGAACTCAGATATAGAGTATTAAAAGAAGTAGTAAAACATTTAAATGCAGGAGATTTAGAAAAATCATTTTATGATATTCCAAAAGCAGTAGTCCCAGGTCCAAAACCAACAATGAGATGCTGTATTTATAAAGAAAGAGCAATTGTTGAAGAAAGAGTTAAATTAGCTCTTCATACATCAAAAGAAGATGAAAACGTCATTCAAGTTATTCCTATCGCTTGTGATGAATGTCCGCTTGGTGGTTATACAGTAAGTGATGCATGTAGAGGCTGTATCGCTCATAGATGTGCTGAAGCATGTCCAAGAAAATGTATTAGTTTTGATGAGTCATTACATGCAAAAATCGATAAGAGCAAATGTGTAAACTGTGGTATGTGCGCTAAGGCTTGCCCATATACAGCAATTGAAAATAGAATTAGGCCATGCGAAAGAGCATGTAAGCAAAAAGCAATTAGCCCAGATCCAATTACAAACGCAGCATCAATTAATGATGAAAAATGTATTCACTGTGGACACTGTTCATATCAATGCCCATTTGGAGCTATCGTTGACGTTAGCTATATTAAAGATATTATTGGTTGGATTAAAGAAAGTGAAAACAATACTAAATTTAAAGTTTTCGCAGTTGTTGCTCCATCAATTGGTGGTAACTTTATTGAATATAAGAATGGTCAAATCATTTCAGCGTTAAAAAAGATCGGATTCTATGATGTTGTAGAAGCTGCTTTAGGTGCTGATATGGTTGCTGTTAAAGAAAGTAAAGAGTTAATCGAAAGAGGAAAATTAACATCTTCATGCTGCCCAGCATTCGCTTTATATATTAGAAAATTCTACCCAGATTTAGCTAAATATATTTCAACTTCACCATCTCCTATGGCTGAAATTAGTGCATACATTAAAGCTAAATTCCCAGATGCAAAAGTTGTATTTGTTGGACCTTGTACAGCAAAGAAGAGCGAAATAAAACGTGCAGAAGTCAAGGATTTAGTTGATAGTGCTATGACTTTTGAAGAATTACAAGCTATGATTGATGGTCTTGAAATTAATGTTGGTGAACTCCCAGAAGATACTTATGGTCAATATGGTGGTTCATATTTTGGAAGAGGATTTGCTAAATGTGGTGGTTTATCAAATGCAGTTAACGAAGTATTAAAAGATGAAAATTATGACTTCAAAGTTAATGGCGTTGCAGTTGATGGAATGGAAAACATCAAGAAAGCTTTATTAGAATTTAAGAAAGATACAAGCGCTGTAAACTTCATTGAAGGTATGGCTTGTGAAGGTGGCTGTATTGGAGGTCCATGTAATTTAACTCATACAATGAGAAACAAAATTACATTAGATAAATATTCTCAAGATGCAGATAAATCAATTCAAAACTCTATTAGAAAGGCAAAATAAAATGAAAAACGAATTTAGAGATTTAATGGTAAATAACGAAAATGAAGCTAATGTTTTCGTTTGTGGTGTACCTTTTGATAAGAATGCAAGTGTTGGAAAAGGTGCATCATTTGCTCCGGATAAATTAAGAGAACTTAGTTATGATTTACCAGCTTTAGATATGGTTGGAAATTCATTAACAAAAGTTAAAATCTTTGATTATGGAAATTATGATGCAGAAGATTTTGACGCATTAAAGGAAAAAATCCAAAATGAGCTTTTAAAAAATGATGGATTCCATATTATTCTTGGAGGCGATCACTCAATCGCTATTGCTAGTGAAAGAGCATTCTTTGAAAATTGTAAGAAACATGGAACGACTCCAGTCATTATTCATATGGATGCACATCCAGATATATGTGATGTTTATGAAGGTTCAAAATATTCACATGCTTGTCCTATTTTTAGAGCATTAGAATACGGATATGAAGATGGGAACATTACTCTTGTTGGTATTAGAGGATTTGAAGCTCAAGAAATCGAAACTTTTAAAAAACATCCTAAGCTTGACGTCTATAAGGCAATTGATGTTAAAAAACTTGGAGTAGAAGCATTACTTACAGTTTTAGTTGCTAAATATAAAGACCCTAAATATGAAATTTATTTTAGTTACGACATTGATGCTAACGACCCAGCATACGCTCCAGGAACAGGAACACCAGAACACTTTGGTTTATCTAACTTTGAAACAGTTGGAATTGCAACTGGCCTTATTGCAAACTTAAATGTGACATGTATGGATTTAGTAGAAATTGCTCCTCCACTAGATGTTAATAACATTACAAGTTGGTTAGGATTAAAAACACTTTATGAAATTTTCCACGCATTAATTGTAACTGGAAAATTAGTAAAATAATAAGGAATTGCAGGTTTTTAATGAAATATACTACTTGGAAAGAGTTCTTTAACGATATTTCTAAGAAGGAATATTTTCAAAATTTAATGACTTTTGTTAATCATGAATATGATACAAAAGTCATTTTTCCTAAAAAAGAAGATATGTGGAACGCTTTCAAATTTACTGCTCTTAAAGATGTAAAAGTTGTCATTTTAGGTCAAGATCCTTATCCAAATCCTAATCAAGCCATGGGGCTTGCTTTTAGTGTAAATGATGGAATCGCTCTTCCTAGAAGTCTTATAAATATTTTTAAAGAAATGATTGATGAATATAAATTAGATATAGAAATTCCTACATCTGGAAATTTAAGTTATTTATCTAAACAAGGAGTTTTACTTTTAAACCCATATTTAACAGTAGAAGCTCATAAACCACTTTCTCATAAAATAAAAGAATATGATTTGCTCTTTAAAGATATAATGAACTTATTAAACGAAAGTGATAATCCAATAGTATTTTTACTATGGGGAAATAATGCTAAAAAATACGAAAAGTTTTTAACAAATCCAAAACATCTAGTAGTTAAAACAAGTCATCCATCTCCATTAAGCGCAAATCAAGGTGGTTGGTTCAATTCAAATTGTTTTATAAAAACAAACGATTATTTAAAAGGAAATGGATTAAGTCCAATTAATTGGCTTAATAATATTCCTTGCGGATTGAAATAGGAAATCTATAATAGTTCTCATGAATTCAGCAATTTTATCTGTTATATGTTTATTAGGCGTATTTCTTGCAACTACGTTAGGTAGTTCATTTGTTTTCTTTTTTAGAAAACCATATGGAGAAAAAGCTAATAGCATAATAATCGGTTTAGCAAGTGGAATTATGATTTCCACATCATTTTTTGGTTTATTACTCCCATCTTTACAAAAAAGTAAAGAAATCTTTGATAACGCTTTATGCGTTCTACCTCCAGTGGTTGGCTTTGTGTTAGGCGCGTTATTACTTTATGCTCTTGATAAATTAACTCCTCATATTCATAAAAGTGTTGGTGGAGAAGAACATGAAGGTATTGCTAATGCTAAAATGTCAAAGAAATTAAAGTTCTTTTTAGCAGTTGCTCTTCACAATATTCCAGAAGGAATTGCAGTAGGACTAGCTTGTGGACTTGCAATAAGTGAATTTAATAACGCAACTATGATGGGTGCATTAAGTTTAGCGATAGGAATTGCTATTCAAAATGTTCCTGAAGGAAGTGCAGTTTCAATCCCTCTATTTGGAGAAGGAATGAGTAAAACTAAAGCTTTTCTTTTTGGCTCAGCGAGTGGAATTGTAGAACCTATATTTGGTGCTTTAGCTCTTTTAGTTTCTAGTTCATTAACCAGTGCAATACCTTATTTATTATCATTTGCAGCCGGAGCAATGATATACGTTACAATCGATGATTTAATTCCAGAATTTAAAAATAGTAATTTTGATCATTACGGAATGCGGTCTTTTATAATTGGATTTACATTCATGATGGTAATGGAAATTATAATGTAAATTAATATTTCAAAGTGTATAATATTCGC
This sequence comes from uncultured Mollicutes bacterium, assembly GCA_900545015.1. Taxonomy (GTDB): domain Bacteria; phylum Bacillota_I; class Bacilli_A; order RFN20; family CAG-826; genus Onthovivens. The sequence goes on from UQXJ01000010.1 coordinate 12,496, forward strand.
GGGTGCTCAAGAATGAGCTGAGATAAACGTGATACTCGTTTGACCGTTGACCTGATCTAGGTAATGCTAGCGTAGGAATTGAATTATTTTATCTTTTTAAATGATTTTCTCTACGTTAGACGTAGAGATTTTTTATTGGAGGTAAAATATGGAAAATGAAAACTCTAAGTCTAAAATTAGTGAACTAGTTAACGAAATAGTATTTGGTGTATTATTTGTTGCTACTTTATTAATTTTAATTATGCCTTTTGGAAGTGTTTCATTTGCGTTGAATAAAGGCGCAGTTGGAAACGTTCCTGCTACAACTCTTGTTGGTTTTTATAATGTACTATTTGGTAGCATTACAATTGATGGAACTGCATTTAATTTAGTAAACACAAGAATTGTATTTATCGTTACATTAGTTGTTTTAATTTTATCTGTGGCAACTATGTTCTTAGGATGGTTCTTTGCTAAAAAGAATAAAAAACTTTCATTTAGCTTATATGGAGTAACATTCTTATTTGTTATTGGTGTATTTTTTGCACTTACATTAAGTGGATTTTATGCATTTTCAATTGATAGCTTAAGTACTGAAATTTATGGTGTTGATGGAAGTTCTACAACAACAGCTTTTGGTGTGTGCGCAGTTATTGCAGGTCTTGGAATGATGTTTGCGTCATTATCAAGAATGTTCGAATTTAAAAAATATACAATCAGAGAAATGTCAGAAACTGCAATCTTAATTGCTTTAGCTGTCGTTTTAGATAAATTTGCTAGAATTCCAATTCAAGCAAATGGCGGAAGTATCAACTTCAGTGCAATTCCTTTATTTATCATCGCTGTTAGATATGGTGGATTTAAAGGATTTATCGCATCAAGCTTCATCTTTGGTTTCATTACATGTTTAATTGATGGATATGGTTTACAAACTTATCCATTTGATTACTTTGTTGCTTTAAGTGGCTATAGCATTGTTGGTATTTTCTATAATGCTGTTAATAATTATTATGCTAAAAAGAAATTAGAATTAAGATTAGCTAATAATGGTGAAAATGTAACAAGTGATAACCCATTTGTTGTAAAAGAAAATATATTTAAAGTTGTTGCAATTATTCTTGGCGGATTCTTCGCTATGGTTGTTAGATATTGCGGACATATGATAAGTGGAGCAATTTTATATCAACCAATTACTTTTGTTGATAATTTTATTTATCAATCAACATACGTTCCTGTTTCAGTTTGGATCTCTGTTGCTGGAATGCTGATTTTATATAAACCAATCGAATTAATTAATAGAGTATTTCCTGTACTTAATAAAAAGGAAGAAAATTAATGGGTAACTGTATTGTCGTTGGGGCTATAGACGTTAATGTCAAAATTAAAAAACACGAAGATGATTTTTTGATTGCTGCTGATAAAGGATATCTAAATTGTTTAAAGCAAAATTTAGATGTTGATCTTCTTATTGGAGATTTTGATAGTCTAAAAATAGTCCCAGACAATATAGAAAAAATAAAATTGAACGAAATAAAGGATGATACTGATGTTTTTGATGCTTTAATGGAAGGCATTAAACGAGGGTATAAAAGTTTCATCCTTTATGGAGTTATCGGAGGTAGATTTGATCATACTTTTGCAAACATTCAAATCCTTTTATTTTTAAAAAATAAAGGTTATGAAGCTAAAATTATTGATGAAGATAGAACTTATATAATTTTAGAAAATGAATCAATTGAACTTCCTAAAAAAGAAAGAGGATATCTATCTGTGTTTTCATTAAGTGCTATATCACATGGAGTGACACTTAAAAACTTAAAATACGAATTAAAGAATGCTACTTTAACAAGTGAATTTCCACTTGGAGTAGACAACGAATATATAGATAAATCTCCTTTTATTGAAGTAAAGGATGGAAAAATCCTTCTAATTTATTAATTCTATAACGCGATATTTTAAAATTTGATAAAATAAATGCATGGCAATTTATGATTTATTAACAAAAGAATATCAAAGTAATTTAAAGAAAATTTCTACTTATGAATTTGAAATTGATAGTCTTCCTAAGGGTAGTCTCGTAAAAGTTAAACAATATAATAGCGTTTATTACTATTTAAAAGTTCGTGTAGCAAAAGAAGTTAAGAGTACTTATATTGGTAAAGAAGGTGACGAAAACGTTACTAGATTTTTAGCTGATATAAAGAAAAGAAAAGTTTACGAAAAAAAGATTAAAGAAGTTAAAGAAGATAATAGACTCATTCTTAAGATGTTAAAAGTTAAGTAATGAGATAAAAATTAACATTTATGTTTCTTTTATAATTTATTTTTTGAGATACAATTTTACTTAGGGAGGATATTTGTATGGAAATTAGAAAGAAAAAGAGCACATTATCAAAAGTTTTCTCTATTACATCATCTGTTTTATTAATTGTTTTAGGAATTTTAGCAATAGTCTCACGTGATTTCTTTAGTGCATCACTTGGAATTATCGCTGGAAGTATTCTTATTGTTATAGGATTATTTATTATCGTTTATGCTTTATTTGCTTCTAGATTAATTTTAGGAAGTGGATGGCTATTTATCCAAGGTATGATTGCTGCTGCAGTTGGTTTATTTTTAGTAATAAATAACGATGCATCACTTGCAATTATTACATATGCATTAGGATTTTGGTTACTAGCTAGTGGTATTTCAAAATTTGTTAATTCATTTGATTTAAAGAAATTTAGAGTCAAAACTTGGTATGTCACTATGATAATTGGTATTTTTAATGTTGTATTATCAATTATTTTGTTCTCATTTATTGGAACAGCTAGTGATGTTGTTTCTATTTTACTTGGTGTCTTCTTAATTCTTTCAGGAGTTGGAGACATCATTGAACTCTTTGATTCACATAAAAGAGAAAATAGAGAACAAAAAATCATCAACAATATTAATAAAAACGTTGACCATCTAGATAATATTGATTTTGATTTTACAAAAGACGAGAAATAAAAAAGTTTCTTAAAAATTAATGAGTGCAGTTTTAAAAGAATTGCACTTTTTATTTTGAATATAAACTATGAATAAAGTTCTTGTTTAGATAAAATTTAACGTTAAATTTTTATATGTTTATGTGTTTTTATTATAAATAATAAAACAAATATAGTAAAATGTGTGCATGACTTGTTAAGGAGTATATATTTATGGGATTAAGAAAGTATGATAAAGAAGCTGAGATCTTAAAAAAAGAATCAGAATTAAAAGCAAAAGAAGAAGAAACAAATAAGCTTAATACTATCATCGAAGAGAATAGTAAAGAGGAAGAAGAATTAAAAAATCTTCCAGCTGATGAAAAGCAAAAAGCTGTTGAAGAAACGATCGAAAAAGCAAGAACTGATTATGCAAATTATGCAAAAAAGCAAAAGAGATTAAATACAATTGCTAGTGTATGTGTACTTATTGTTTTAGTCGGTGCTCTTATTTTGATGATGACTTTATCTAAAACAGTAAAATGGATTTCTTATGTTTCAATCGGAATTATGATTGCAGCATTAATTGTTACTTTCTCATTAACAAAAGTAATTAAAAAGAAGATGTCTGCTAAAGCTGAAGAATATATTGATATTCTTTATAAACAAATGGATTCATATCTTTATACTAAAGATGACTTTAAAGATGCTGAATTTAAACCACAAAGTCAAATGAAAGATGAACTTTTTATTGATGCAGGCTTTTATAAAAACATCAAAGGTACTAAGAGCAGAAATTTAGTTAGCGTAATGTATAAAGATAAATTACTTGGAATCAGTGATTTAGCTGGAAACATTTTAATTAAAAACAGATTATCACCAATGTTTTTAGGCAAATATTATGATTATTCATCAAAATATGATAAGGATGATAAGAGAATCTTAATGCAAATTAAAGGTGGAGAACTTTCTAGACCTATTGATAATGTCGATGATTTAAAACTTGTTGAAGAAAATGATAGATATGTCATTTACACTAATGATGATGAATGGAGAAAAACATTAACAAGCAGTGTTATTAAAGACATTACTGCTTTAAAAGTTGATAAAACATTAATCGACGTCATCATTTCAATTAGAAAAGGAAAACTTAATATTGGAATCGATTATGTCGATGAATTTATGAATATACCTGTTGAATCAAAATTTGATGTTAATAAATTAAAGAGAGAAGAACTAGATTTAAACAAAGTACTTAAAGTTTTAGATGATTTAAATTAACTCATCCATTTTGAAGAGGATTTTATATGAACTCACTTATTAATAAATGGATAGAGGTTCAAGGATATAAACATGATGGAAGGATGCATCGTATCTGGGATAGTGTTTATGTCATTGATGAAACGGATGAATATATAGTTGTTGCTAGTAGAAAAACGAAAGTCGTCGAGCATGATTTTCGTATCTGGTATACAAAAGAACCAGCTATTATGATTTTCTTTAAAAATCACTGGTGGAACGTTATTGCGATGCTTAAAAAAGTAGGAATTACTTACTATGTTAATTTAGCATCACCTTATGTTATTGATGCTCAAAAAGTCAAATATATTGATTACGATCTTGATTTGAAATTATATCCAAATAATGAAATTAGATTAATTGATGTTAAAGAATATGGATTCCATAAGAAGAAATATGCTTATGGTTCTGAAATTGATAAGATTTTACGTTTTAATATCAATCAAATTAAAGATTTTATGGAAAGAAAAGCATTTCCTTTTGATGATGAAAAGATAAAAGAATATAATTCAAAGTTTGAAAGTATTAATAGAAAAGAGGATTAGTATGACTATTGATTTATTTACTCACTCTAGTGAAGAAACACAAAAACTTGGTGAAGAAATATCTAAATTTTTGTTTGAAGGTTCAGTTATTACACTTGATGGAGATTTAGGCGCAGGAAAGACAACATTAACTAAAGGTGTTGGAAAAGGTTTAGGAATTGATGAAGAAATCAATTCACCTACATTCAATATCTTAAAGTGCTATTTTAACAATAAATTAAATCTTTATCATATTGATGCATATAGACTTGAAGATGTTCCTGCGGAAGGAAAAAATATTGGATTAGAAGAAGTTATTGAAGGCGATGGCGTTTGCTTAATTGAATGGCCTTTATATATTAAAGAAATGATTCCTTTTGATTCTTTAAGTGTTGAAATTCATAATGTTGGAGGTAATGAAAGAAAGATTACTCTTTCTAGTAATTCTCCAAAATATAAGAATTTATTAGAAACTTTGAAAGAAGGTAGAAAATAATGATTAGTTTATTACTTGATAGTGCAAATACTTATCTTGTTGTTGGACTTGCTAAAGACGGTAAAGTAATTGATAAAATTGTTTATGAAGCTTGGCAAAAGCAAAGTGAATTAATGATTCCTGAATTGGATAAGATTTTAAAAAGAAACAATATTGATCCAAAATCAGTAGGAGAAATTATTGTTACAAAAGGTCCAGGAAGTTATACAGGAGTAAGAATTGCATTAACTATCGCTAAAATTTATGCTTATACGCTTAATATTCCTTGTTATTTATTAAGTTCATTAATGGTTTTAGGAAAGAAAGATGTTCCTTCAATTTGTTTAATTAATGCAAGAAGCAACAGATCATATTTTGCTGTTTATAAAAATGATGAATGCATAATCGAAGATAAAATTCTTAAAAATGATGAAGTTATGAATTACATCAATGAACATAAAGACTATGCAGTTTGTGGAATCACAAATTATTTACCTGAAGTTAATGGAGAACAAAACGATTTAGTTGAAAATATGTTACGCTTAAAAACTGAAAAAGATTTAGCGACAAACACATTATCAATTAAAGCTGTTTATTTAAAAGATTAAAAAATGGAATTTGTTAAAGCTAGCGAAAAAGATTTAGAAGAATTATCTGTTCTTGAGAATAGTTGTTTTCATCATCCTTTTAAAGATAAAGATCTTCTTTATGAAATTAAGGATAACCCAGTTGCTTATTTTTATTTATTAAAAAAAGATAATGAAATAATTGGCTTTATAGATTTCTGGATTACTTTCGATAGTGCAACAATTTGTCAAATTTGTGTTAAGGATTCTTATAGAAATCAAGGTTTTGCAGGGAAATTAATTGATTTTGCCTGTAATATTCTTAAAGAAAATGATGTTTTATATTTTACTTTAGAAGTGAGAGAATCAAATTTTAAAGCAATTAATTTATATAAAAAACATGGCTTCCAAGAAGTAACAATTAAAGAAAAATATTACGAAGATGGAGAGAATGCGATTTATTTTGTAAAGGGAGTTTTATAAATTATGGAAAAAGATTTAATTATCATGGGTATTGAAAGCAGTTGCGATGAAACTGCTTGTGCTATTACTAAAAATGGTAAGTTATTAGCAAACGTTATTTCAAGTCAAATTGAAGTTCATCAAAAATATGGTGGAGTCATGCCTGAAATTGCTAGTAGATTACACCTTGAAAACGTTGGATGTGTCCTTGATGAAGCTTTAAAAACAAGCGGAGTTACTATGGATGAAGTTGATGCGATTGCAGTAACTCGTGGACCTGGGTTAATTGGAGCACTTCATGTTGGAATTCAAGCTGCTAAAACTTTAGCTTTAGTTTATAACAAACCTTTAATTCCTGTTCATCACTTAGCCGGTCATATCTATGCTAATGAATTTATTAAGCCTCTTCACTTTCCATTATTAGCTGTTGTTGTTAGTGGTGGAAACACTGAACTTGTATATATGAAAGATCATTTAAATTTTGAAATCATTGGTGAAACAAAAGATGATGCAATTGGTGAATCTTATGATAAAGTCGCACGTGTTCTTGGATTACCTTATCCAGGAGGAGTTGCAATCGATAGATTAGCAAAAACTGGTAAACACACATATCACCTTCCAACTCCACTTCATGATGGAAATTTGAACTTCTCATACAGTGGTCTTAAAACAGCTGTCATTAATCTTGTTCATAATCTTGAACAAAAAGGCGAAAAAGTTGTTATTGAAGATATGGCTAAATCTTTCCAAGATGTTGCTGTTGGTATGGTTCTTGATAGAGTTAAGAAAGCTACTGAAAGATATGATGTAAAAGAAGTAGTTCTTGCTGGTGGCGTTAGTGCTAATTCATATTTAAGATCAGAAATTGTAAAACTTTTTGAAGGAACAGATATTGATGTTGAAATACCTCCAATCTGGTGTACAACTGATAACGCTGCAATGATTGCTAAAGTTGGTGAATATTTATATAAAGAAAAGGTGTTTGCACCGCTTGATGTATCTGTTGACCCAAGTTGGCAAATACAAGATTTCAAGAAATTTTAATTTAAATTTAAATTAAGTAGTAAAAATAATTGTTTGTGATATTATAAATTTTACGTAAGGGAGACTAGATTTTATGAGTCAATTAAGAGATTTAACAAATAGAAAACTTTTTATGGCTTTTTATGATGGAAAATTAGAAGATAACAAAAAAGTCACATTAGAAGGATGGGTTAAATCTAATCGAAATAATGGTTCAGTTGGTTTTATTGAATTTAATGACGGAAGCTATTTTAAAAATATTCAAATCGTTTACACAAAGGAAAATGCTAATTATGAAGAAATGAGCAAGACTCATTATGGTTCATCCATTCAAGTTAATGGTACATTAGTTTTAACTCCAACAATGAAACAACCTTTTGAAATTCATGCTGAGAGTATTATTTTATTAGGTGATTGCGCTGAAGATTACCCTCTTCAAAAGAAGAAACATAGTTTTGAATTTTTAAGAGATATTGCATATTTAAGACCAAGAGCAAATACATTTAATGCTATTTATAGAGTAAGAAACTGTTTAGCTTATGCTGTTCATAAATATTTCCAAGAAAGAGGATTTATGTATGTTCAAACTCCTGAAATCACATCAAATGATGCTGAAGGAGCAGGCCAAGTATTCCATGTAATTACTGATCCTAAACATCCAAACGATTTCTTTAACGCTTCAGCTTGCTTAACAGTTAGTGGACAACTTCATGCAGAAGCATTTGCTTTAGCATTTAGAGATGTTTATACATTCGGACCAACGTTCAGAGCAGAAAATAGTAATACAAATAGACACGCATGTGAATTCTGGATGATTGAACCAGAAATTGCATTTGCTGATTTAGAAGATAACATGGATTTAATTGAATCATTCCTTAAATATATCATCGGTTATGTCTTAGAAAATTGTAAAGATGAAATGAACTTCTTTGATCAATTTATTGAAAAAGGAGTTAAAGATAAATTAAATAGTGTTATTAACTCTTCATTCAAGAGACTTGAATATACAGAAGCTATCGAATTACTCAAAAAAGCTGTAGAAGGCGGACATAAATTTGAAAATAACGATATTTTCTGGGGTATGGATTTACAAAGTGAACACGAAAGATATATCACTGAAGAAATTGTTAAAGGACCTGTTTTCTTAATTAACTATCCAAAAGAAATTAAATCTTTCTATATGAAACTTAATCCAGACAATAAGACGGTTGCAGCATGTGACTTACTTGTACCTAAAGAAGGTGAAATCGTTGGTGGTTCACAAAGAGAAGAAGATTTTACAAAGCTTGAAAAGAAGATGATTGAACTTGGAAACCGTGATGGTCTTGAATGGTACCTTAATTTAAGAAAATATGGTGGATGCATTCACTCAGGTTTCGGACTTGGATTCGATCGTTTATTAATGTACATTACAGGAATGCAAAATATTAGAGATGTTCAACCTTTCGCTCGTACGCCAGGTAGTTTAAAATATTAATATGATTAACGACGAGAATAGCAATATCTACAAGGCACCCGAGGATAGAGTAAATCCTCAAAATGTTACATCTGATGATGAAAAAGAATTTCTTTCAGCTAAAGATAACGGAAAGAAAGAAGTTCTAAATGACTCAATCGATTTTAGCAAGGAAGTAAAAGACCCTGTTTTAATTGAAAAGCAAAAAAGAGTAAATAATTTATATCTATTCTTATTTTTAATTCTCATTGATGCTGCGCTACTTGGATATATCATCTATCTCTTAGTTACGATATTTATATCTTTATAAAATGAGTGGGGAGACCCACTTTTTTTGTACTTTGCGTTTTTCACTTAGAAGAAATTTATCTTGATTTATATATAAATCAAGTGTTCAAAATGGTATACTCTTAACGATATGGACTACAAGAATTTATTAAACGAAAAACAATATGAAGCAGTGTCTTCAAATGAACAATATTTAAGAATTATTGCAGGAGCAGGTAGTGGAAAAACACGTGTCCTTACTTTTAGAATTTCCTATTTAATTGAAATGATGCATGTTTTCCCTAATCAAATTCTTGCAATTACTTTTACAAATAAAGTTGCTAAAGAAATGAAAGAAAGAACACTTTCTCTTTTACCAAACTATGATTTAAGCAAGTTAACTATTTCAACCTTTCACGCTTTTTGTGCAAGATTTTTAAGATGTGAAATTGATTGTTTAGGATATCCTAAAAATTTCTTAATTTATGATGACGATGACCAAATGAGACTTGTCAAAATGATTGGAGAAGATTTTGGATATAAGAAAACTGATGATAATAATAAGAATGCCTTAAAATACATTGGCTTTCATAAGATGAAGGGAGATTTGCCATCTGATTGCGAGATTAAAACTGATATTGACCAATTAATGGTTAATTATTTTGTCGAATACGAAAAAAGAAAATCTGAATTTAAAGCGTTAGATTTCGATGATTTAATTATTTATACAATTAAAATTTTAGAATTTTATCCTGAAATTAGAGAAAAATGGTCACGTAGATTTAAACATATTTTAATTGATGAATTCCAAGATACAAATGATCTTCAATTTAAACTTTTAAGGTTGCTTTCTAATGACGAGACAGCAATTTATGTTGTTGGTGATCCTGACCAAACTATTTATACATGGCGTGGTGCTAATCAAAAAATTATTCTTGATATAGATAAAGTTTATCATCCAATGGCAACTATCATTTTAAATGAAAACTATAGATCAACTAGCAAAATTTTAGGTGCTAGTAATAAATTAATTGCATATAACAAAGAACGTGTTCCTAAAGAACTATTCACAAATAATGGAACTGGAAAAGATATCGTCTTTAAAAATTTCGATAGTTCTATGTTAGAAGCTAATTTCGTTGCTAATCAAATTAGAGATATTAAAAAGAAAAATCCTGAAGCAAAAAATAAAGATTTCGCAGTTTTATATAGGTCAAGTTACCTATCACTTAAAGTTGAAAACGCATTAACGACAGCACAACTTCCTTATAAAGTTTATGGTGGAATGAAATTCTATGCACGTAAAGAAATTAAGGATTGTTTGGCTTATTTTAGACTTTTAGTTAATGATAAAGATAATGTAAGTTTTGAACGTATCATCAATGTTCCTAAAAGAGGATTTGGTGAAAAATCTTTAGATTTGCTAAAAGATGAAGCTGAAGAAAACGGCGTTAGCTACATGCGTTATGTTAATAATCTTGATACGTACCTTTCTGCGCTTAAGCCTGTTTTAAAAAATAGACTTGAAGAAATGAGTAAAATAATGAAAGCAACAACTGCTAAATTAACTGAAAATTTAGAAGCTTATAGTGAAGTTTTAAATTCATTCCTTAAGGAGATTGGTTATTTTGAATTCTTAGAAAATGATGAAGATGAAGATGATAAAATTGAAAACGTTCATGCTCTCATTGATGATATTAGAAACTATTTAAGAGAACATCAAGATTCAAATTTTGATGAATATTTACAAAATGTTGCCTTATTGACTAGCCAAGATGATATTAAAGGCGATGACTCAATCCCTTTAATGACTGTTCATACAGCAAAAGGCCTTGAATTTGATTATGTCTTTGTAATTGGCTTAAACGAAGGTGTTTTCCCTAACCAAAGAGCAATAAATGAAAGAACAGCTATTGGAATGGAAGAAGAAAGACGACTTGCTTATGTTGCATTTACTAGAGCAAAGAAAGAACTTTATCTTACTTTAAATCGTGATTATTCATATGTTTTAAAATCAAGCAATGTACCTTCGCAATTCTTAAAAGAAGCTGGACTTGAATTACCATCATTTAATCCATTTGGTATAAATGGTGTATCATCAACAAATTCAAACGATTCAAAAGACAGACTTTATCGTTATGATTTTAATAAAAATAATACTGGAACAGGACAAACAAATCCTTATGCTAGAAGTGGATCGGTAAATAGAAATAACACTACTCAAGTTAGTGGTGGAAACGGAATTGCTTGGAACACTGGCGATATTGCAGTTCATAAGGTATTTGGAGAAGGTACTGTTGTAAAAGTAGATGGTGATATCATTGAAGTTGTATTTACTAATTTTGGTAAGAAAACTTTATTAGGAAGCCATTCAAGTTTATCAAAGAAAGGAAGTTAATATGGATTTTTTAGAAGCTTCAAAAAAGCACGAAGAACTTGTTAAACTTATCGAAAAATTTGCTCATGAATACTATGTTTTAGATAATCCGTCAGTAGACGATGCCGTTTATGACCAAAAAATGGAAGAACTTGAAGCTATTGAAAAAGAATGGCCTTCATTAATTACACCAACAAGTCCTACTCAAAGAATTATTGGTACAGTTTTAAAAGGATTTAATAAAATTACTCATCAAAGACAAATGTTAAGTTTAGCAGATGTCTTTAACCAAGATGAACTTTTAGAATGGGTTCATAAAGTCGATGAATCGCTTAAAACTAAAGATACAGAATTTGTTGCTGAAATGAAAATTGATGGCTTAGCAATGTCTCTTGTTTATCAAGATGGTGTCCTTCAATATGCAGCAACTCGAGGTGATGGGATTACTGGTGAAGATGTTACAACTAATGTTTTAACAATTAGAGATATTCCAACACGTATTAATTTAATGGGTAGAGTTGAAGTACGTGGTGAAATTTATATGCCTAAAGCAAGTCTTGAAGCATTAAATAAAGAAAGAGAAGCTAATGGTGAACCTTTATTTGCTAATGCTAGAAATGCTGCAGCAGGCTCAATTCGTAACCTCGATAGCAATATAGCAAGAAATAGAAAACTTGACGGTTGGTGGTACTATTTTACTAATGCACAAGATTTTGAAATTAAAACTCACTTTGATGCTATTAAAAAGTTAGAAGAATTAGGCTTTAAAACAAATCCAGAAAGAAGAATCGTAAAGGGCGAAAAAGAAATCCTTGATTATGTTAATGAATACACAACTAAAAGACCAAAACTTGATTACGATATTGATGGAATTGTTTTAAAAGTAAATGATTTTGATACCTATGATGAATTAGGATATACAGCAAAAACACCTAAATGGGCTATTGCTTATAAATTCCCACCAGAAGAAGTTACTACTAAGTTAATCGATATTATTTATACAGTCGGAAGAACTGGAAAAATTACTCCTAATGCTGTTCTTGAACCAGTAAGAGTTGCTGGATCACTTGTACAAAGAGCAACACTTCATAACGAAGACTTTGTAAGAGAAAAAGGATTAATGATTGGGGACACTGTTGTTTTAAGGAAAGCAGGAGATGTTATTCCTGAAGTTGTTAAGCCAATTGTTGAAAAACGTGATGGCACAGAAAAACCATTTGAAATGATTGAAAATTGTCCAGTTTGTGGAACTCCTCTTGTAAGAATTGATGCTTTACATTTCTGCAAAAATCCACATTGCCCTTCTAAAAATATTGAAGGCTTAATTCATTTTGCTAGTAAAGATGCAATGGATATTGAAGGAATGGGCGATAAAGTTTGTGAAGAATTCTTCGGATTAAACTTTATAAAATCAATCCCTGATATTTATACACTTTATAAACATAGAGATGAAATTGTCGAAATTGATGGTTGGAGTCATAAATCAATTGATAAACTTTTAGATGCTATCGAGAAGAGCAAACATAACAGTTTAGAAAGATTACTCTTTGGAATTGGCATTAAAGAAGTTGGGCAAAAGATGGCAAAAACACTTGCAAAGAGATTTATCTATTTAGATACACTTATGAATACAAGTGTTGAGGACCTTAAAAACATTAATGATATTGGAGACGTTGTTGCCAATTCAATTTATGATTTCTTTAAAGATGAACATAACCTAGCATTAATTAACGAACTTAAGTCACATAATGTTAATATGATGTATCTTGGAGAGAACAAAGTTGATGAAAATAGTATATTCTATAATAAGCGAGTCGTTTTAACTGGAACACTTACTAAATATGGAAGAAAAGAAGCAACTGACCTCTTAGAAAATGTCGGTGCACATGTATCAAGCTCTGTTTCTAAAGTCACTGACATTGTTATTGCAGGAACTGAAGCAGGAAGTAAGCTCGATAAAGCAAAGAAATTTGGAATTAGAGTAATGGATGAAGATGAATTCATTAAATATATTGAAGGAGATGTAGATACAAATGAAAGAAGTGAATAAAGATGTATTAAAAGATGCAGCTAATAGACTTTTATTCGACATGACAGATGAAGAATATAACACTCTATTAGATGAATTTGATTCAATTAAAGAACAATTTTTATTAATCGGAAATATTGAAGGTGTTGATAAATTAACTCCTATGACTTTTCCTTTTAATGTAACTATTGATTATTTAAGAGAAGATGAACCAATTACTCCTTTAACACAAGAAGAAGTATTAAAGAATGCAGGTTCAACTAAAGATGGACAAATTAAGCTTCCAAAGGTGGTAGGATAATATGAATTATTTAGATTTAACTATTGAAGAAATACATAAAGCTTTATTAGAAAAGAAAGTTACACCTTTAGAACTTACTAAAGAAGCACTTAAAAGAGCAAAAGCTAATAAAGATAACGCATTTGAATTAATCGTTGAAGGAGATGCTCTTAAAAAAGCAGAAGAACTTTCCAAAAAGGAAGTACCAGTTGATAACTATTTCTTTGGTATTCCTTATGTTGCAAAGGATAATTTCTCAACTAAAGGTTATGAAACTACTGCAAGTAGCAATATATTAAAAGGATATGTACCTTTATTTGATGCTACTGTTGTTAAAACATTAAATGATTTAGGTGCTATATTAATTGGAAAATCTACACTTGATGAACTTGCTATGGGTGGAACTGGAACAACAGGACACCTTGGAACTACATATAATCCATATGATCCAACTCATACTAGATTAATTGGTGGATCAAGCTGTGGAAGTGCTGTTTGTGTATCTGATGCAATCGTTCCATTTGCTTTAGGAAGTGATACTGGGGACTCAGTAAGAAAACCTGCTTCATTTGCTGGCCTTGTTGGTTTTAAACCTACATGGGGAAATATTTCTAGATTTGGATTATTCCCATTTGCTCCAAGCATGGATCATGTTGGTTATTTCACTCGTTCAGTTAAAGATGCTGCAATAGCTTTAAAAGTATTAGCATTCCAAGATGAAAATGATTCAACATCAAGTTATAAAGTTAGAGATGATTATACTAATTATGTACTTAGTGTAAAAGGCAAAAAAATTGCTGTTATCAATCAAATTTTTAACTCGATTGATGATGAAAAAGTTAAAAAATGTTTTGCTTCTTCTATCGAATTTTTAAAGAAAAACGGTGCAGAAGTTGACTATATTGATGTAGATATTGATTTATTAAAAGCTGTTTATCCAACATATATTTGTATTTCTAGTGCTGAAGCTACAAGTAATAACGCTAATCTTGATGGTATTAAATTCGGACCATATTATGGTGGAAAAACTTATCAAGAAGTTATGTATAACGCAAGAACAAAGGGTTTCTCACCTTTAATCAAACGTAGATTCGTTTTGGGAAGCTATGCATTAATGAGAGAAAACCAACAAGAAGTTTTCCTTAGAGCTCAAAAAGCTAGAAGAATGATCGTTGATGAATTCAATAAGATTTTTGAAAAATATGACTGTGTATATCTTCCAGCAGCTCCAAGCATCGCTCCGAAAGAAAAAGAAACATCAAATAAAGTTAATAGCGATTTCATGATTGCTGATAACTGGTTAGGTATTGGTAATTTTGGTGGCTTCCCATCAATTACTCTTCCTATTGGTTTTGAAGATAATATGCCACTTGGTGGTAATTTAATGAGCAAACCATTTAGCGAACTTGAACTTTTTGGTATTGCCAGCGTTGTTGAAGAAGGAACTGGCTTAAAAGGATTAAGCTACAAAAACTATAAAGAAAAGGAGGGAAAATAATATGAACTTTGAAACTATTGTTGGTATTGAAATCCACGTTGAGATGAAAACAAAGTCAAAAATGTTCTCTCTCGCTCCAATTAAATTTGGCTTAACACCAAATACAGAAGTTGTTCCTATGGATATGGCTTTCCCAGGAACAATGCCTAGAGTAAATAAAGAAGCAGTTAGAAATGCTATCCGTGTTTCACACGCTTTACATATGTCTATCGATCAAGAAATTTGGTTTGATAGAAAGAATTACTTCTACAGTGATTTACCAAAAGGTTACCAAATCACTCAACAAGCTAGACCTATCGGAAGTGAAGGATATCTTGAAATTGAAATGGATGGCAAAAAGAAGAAAATTGCTATTGAAAGACTTCACATGGAAGAAGATACATGTATGCAACACCACTTTAGTGATTATACATTAGTAGACTATAATAGAGCTGGTGTCCCATTAATTGAAATTGTTTCTAAACCAGATATTAGAAGTGGTGAAGAAGCAAGAAAATATGTCGAAAAGATTCGTGAAATCGTTACTTTCTCTAATGTTAGTGATGGTAAGATGGAAAACGGTTCTTTAAGATGTGACGTTAACGTTTCAATTAGACCTTATGGAAGCGATAAATTTGGAACTAAAGTTGAAGTCAAAAACCTTAACTCAATTGCTAACGTTGAAAAAGCTATCGATTTTGAAACTAAGAGACAAAGTGAATTATTACTTTTAGGAAAAGAAGTTGAACAAGAAACTAGAAGATTTGATGAAGCAAAGAAAGAAACTGTTTTAATGAGAAAGAAAACAGATGCTGCTGACTATAAATATTTCACTGAACCAAATATTCCACCTATTACTTTAAGTGATGAATTTGTTAAAGATGCTATTGATACATGTCCAGAACTTTATGACCAAAAAATCGAAAGATTTGAAAGAGATTATGCTTTAAATGATGTTGATACAAAAATTATCTTATCAAGTAAAGAATTCTCTCAATACTATGATGAAGCTGCTAAATTTACTAAACTCTATCAACCTTTAGCTAATTTCATGATTAGTGAAGTTAATGGATACTTAAATAAAGAAAATAAAACAATCAATGAATTTGATGTTAAGCCACAATTTATTAGTGAACTTGTTGAGTTACTTCAATCAAAGAAAATTAATTCAAAACAAGGAAAAGATATTTTTGCTAAATTAGTTAAAGAAAATAAATCACCACTTATTCTTCAAAAAGAAATGGGTGCTACTTTAATTAATGATGAAGCAGAAATTATCAAATTAATTGAAGAAGTACTTGTTCAAAATCCAACATTAAGAGATGATTTCAAAGCTGGTAAAACAAGAGCCCAAGGCTTCGTAATGGGTCAAGTTATGAAGAAAACTGGAGGAAAAGTAAACCCAGCAATTGCAAATAAATTAATTGTACAAGAATTAAATAAGTAAAGGACGGCAAACGAGTGACAGATTTCATTGAAGAAAAAACAATTAACGAAAAAACCATTTTCGTTGTGCCTAATGAAATTAAAAATTATTTAATTCAAAGAAAAAAAGATAACCCTTATTTAGATTATAAGGTCTTTACAATTAACGATATAATTAGAAACTTAAAGGGAAACGAAAGGAACGCAAGTGCAATAAATTTAGCATTTAAGTTCCTCCCTGAACTTTCGTATAACACTATAAAAGAAGTATTACACTATCTTTATTTTTCGTTTGATTTAAAAAATGAAACGAATGAAAAATTTATTAATTTGTATAAAGAATTAAAAGAAAACGATCTTCTTAAGATTGGTGAAGACTTTTTACTCTTGTTAAAATCTAGGAAAATTATTTTCATTAATTTTGAAAAATCAACTTATATTAAAAATTTCATTGAGTTTTATGAAATAAAAAATTACGAATTTTGTTCATTAAAAGATTTATTTAAAGAAAGTGAAAATAGAACTTATCATTCACTCTTTAATATAGGTGATGAGCTTCATTATGGATTAACTTATCTATTAAAAGAATTGAAAAATGGTGCAAAACCTGAAGATTTTTATATTTATCTCGATTACGATAGATATGAATTCTATTTAAAACTCTTTTTAAATGATATTGATGTTCCTACTAATGTAACTGAAAAAGCTACATTATTTGATTTGCCATTATCTAAGAAACTATTCCCACTCATTGATGATAATTTTAAAATTTTAGAATATTTAGAATCAATTGACGAAGAAGAAAAAGACGATGAATATCAATTAATCTATAATAAACTTAGAAGCTTAAATATTGATGACTTAAAAAATAAATTAATTAATTTTAAGGAAATCTTGCAATCTACAAAAATTGAAGAAATTAAATATGCTAATTCAATTAAATTTTCTAACTCAATTGAGATTAATCCTTTTAAGAGAATTTTAGTTTTTGGACTTGATCAAAAACTACTTCCTAAAAATATTAAAGACAATAAATATTTTTTACGTTCTTACCTTTTTGATAAAGGCTTTGATAGCCTTGATGAAGAAGTAAGAATGAAAAATAATATCGAAGAAACTTTCTTAAAACTTAATAGCATTGAACTTGTTTTAAATCATAAAAAAGATAACGCTGGAAGTAATGACGATAGTTATTATCTAAAATCTTTAGGCTTTAAAAGAATAAAAGAAAGTCTTATTAAAGAAGAATATAACGAAGAAATTCTTAAACTTTTTTATAGAGATGAACTTGATAAATTTTTAAGAACTAAAGAAATATCTAATAATCTTAAAAATTACAAAGCATATTTTAATGAACCTTTTGAATTCTATGATAATTCATATAAAAGAATTCAAAATTTTGAATTTGATTTTTCTAAGTCACTTTCATATTCAAGTATTTATGAATATAGAAAATGCCCTTTTTTATATTTTTTAGATAGAGTTATTAAAGTTGATGTTAATCAAGATACTTTAGCTTTAAAGTTTGGAAACATTGCACATGCTATTTTAGAACATATATATGAATCAGATTTTAATTTTAAAGAAGTTAAAGAAAAAACAATCGAAGAATTTAGTGCTAATAATGATGGAGTCCCTTATTTAGATAATAGAGAAAATATTTTACTCATCAAACCTTTTGAAGAATTAGAAAATACAATTAATCTCATCCTTGAACATAAAAATAATATGTCTTATAAGGCTTCTTATAGTGAGACATCTTTATCAAAAGATGAAAATTTTATATATCAAGATGTTATTGATAAAGGAGACAAAATTTATACTGTTGATTTACCAATGAAAATTAAGCTTTATGGAAAACTTGATAGTATCATTGAAACGACTGATGATTCATTGTTCATTATTGATTATAAAACAGGTGCTGATAGTTTTAGCAAGACCGATTTCACTAATAAACTTATAGATATTCAATTACCAAGTTATATGTATCTCATGGAAATGAATAAAAATAAAGAGCTATCAGGCAAAACTGTTGCTGGATTATTTATTCAACCAATTTTGCCTAATAAAGGTAAAGGCTTTTATAATTTTTATAAACCAACAGCTGAAGATATAGATTCACTTAAACTTAATGGTATTTTCCTTGATGATCTTGATAGACTTCAAAAGTTTGATTACTCAACGTTAAGTGAAGGCACTAAGGATTCTAAATATATAGCTAGATTGAGTATTAACGGAAATGGCACAATTAATAAGCAAAAGAAAGCTTTTGTAACACTTCAAGAATTAACTGATTATTCAAATTTAGTTAAGCAAATTTTTATTGATTGGTTATCACGTATTAGGTTTGCAAATTTTGAAATTAAACCTGATACAAAGGTATTAAATCCATGTAGTTATTGTATCCATCACGATATATGTTTTAAGAAACTTTAATAGGAATAGATATGGCAAAAGAAGAAACTAAATATTACGGAAATCAAGGTCCTGCAATTGAAAGTACAGGAAATGTTGTTGTTAGTGCTGGCGCTGGTAGCGGCAAAACTTTTGTATTAACTGAAAGAGTAAAAAATAATATTTTAGGCTTAGTTAAAGGAAATGGAAAAGTTAAATTATCTGAATTACTCATATTAACTTTTACAAACGAAGCTGCTCAATCAATGAAAAATAAAATTAAAAAAGCTTTAGATGAAGTTCCTGAACTCAAGTATTTAATACCAATAGTTGATAGTTCTCATATCGAAACTTTTGATGCTTATGCAAGATTTATTGTTGAAAAATATGGCAGTTTTGTAGGGGTTTCAAGTGGTTTTGACACTTTAGATCAAGAAATTTTATCTGTTAAATCTATCAATATTTTAGATGAAATCTTTGATAAATTATATGAGGAACAAGATAAAACTTTTATTGAAATAATTTATAACTACACTCGTCGTGGAGATGAAAATTTTAAAGAATTTATTAGAAGTGTATACAATAATGTTCTCTTTAAAAAGAATGATCCAATTGCTTTTTTAAATAAATATAAAAAAGAAAAACTTAATAAAGAGTTTTTTAATAATGTAATTAATGACGTTAATAAATATATTGCTGAGCAAAAAGAAATCATTAATGTTGATAAGAATAAAATTAGTTTCCGTGAATTAAAAGAAAAGATTGATACTTCTCTTGTTTCACTTGAAATGGTTACAACAATTGATAAGCTTTCTGAAATTGAAAACTTTAAGAAGATGGAGTCTTTAAATGATATCTTAAAGAAAATTGATGATCCTTTTGAAAGACAAATCGAAAGTGAAGTCACAGATGAAATCAAGGATGCATATAATTCTATTTTCGATCTCAAAGATTTTGATTTAGATGAGTTCTTTAATAGAGATGTTGAATATCAAATTAAATATTTAACATTTATAATTGATAGAATTTTAATTCCTTTAATTAATGGACTCGAAGATTTTAAAAAGAAAACAAATTGTTATACATTTTCAAATATTGCTCTTTTTGCAACTAAGATATTAAAAGAACACGACAGTGTTCGTAATGAAATAAAGAATCAATTTAAATTAATAATGATTGATGAATATCAAGACACATCACCTACTCAAGATGAATTTATCAACCTTATTGAAAACAATAACGTTTTTTGTGTTGGCGACATAAAGCAATCAATTTATCGTTTTAGAGGTGCTGAACCTACTTTATTTAAAAAGAGATATGATGACTATAGTAGTAATAACGGAAATGGTCGAGTCATAAACATGAACAATAACTTTAGAAGTAGAAAAGAAATTCTTTATAAAGTTAATGATATGTTTAGTGCTTTAATGACTAATGAATTTGGTGGTGCAGATTACCTTAAGGAGCATATTATTGAATCAGCTAATGATAAATATGACACTATTGGTAAAACAAACCAAAAACATGGTATTTTTGAAATTCCATATTCTGGAATTGCTTTTAGCGAAAGCGGAAGTATATCTAGTGCTAAAGAAAAAAGAATAGAGCAATATGCTGTTACAATTGCTAATAATATAAAGGAAAAAGTAAATTCTAAATATTTAGTACTTGATGATAAAACATTAAGACCTTGCTCTTATAAAGACTTTGCTATCCTTACTTATATTGGTGACGATGTTTGTAAAGTCCTTGAAAGAGTTTTTAAAAGATTAAATATACCATTTAATGGAAGATATAGCGAAGACATGAAAGAAGATAGTTCAATCGTTGTTTTAAAAAATATTTTCCATTTAATAAACCTTATAACAAGTCCTAAGAGTGACATTAATGAAGATAAAATCAAACATAAGTTTGCTTCAATTTTAAGATCGTTCCTATATTCTTATAGTGATGAAGAACTTTATAGAATATTTAAAGACAACAATTATAAAGAACATGAAGTTTATAAAAAGATTGAACGCTTTGCATTTGATAATGCTTCTAAACCTTTAAAAACTATATTCTCTAATATAATGTCTGAATTTGATTTTATAAAGAACATTTCTAAATTAAAAGATGCTGTAAATGCTATTGATAAGAACAATATTTTCTTTGATAAAACAAAATTAATGGATAAGATTGGTTTTACATTAAATGATTTCTGCATTTATCTTGATACTATTTCTAATTTTAATATCGAAATGGAACAAGAGATATTCTCTGAATCAACTGACAGTGTGACTTTTATGACTATTCATAAATCTAAGGGTCTAGAATTCCCAATTGTTTATCTTCCTTTTTTAGATGGTTTTATTAAACCAAAGAATAAAGGAAATGGTGATTTCTATGTTTTAGATGATGAATTTTTCCTTCCTTTATTTAGTGACCCAAAGAAAGTAAGTAATATCTTTGGCGTTTTAAAAGAAATGGAAAGAAAAAAAGACAATAGTGATGACGCTGAAAGACTAAGGCTATTTTATGTTGCATTAACTAGAGCTAAAGAAGATGTTATTTTAGTTAGTGATAATGAACCTCAAATGAATCGTGATGAATATAATAATAAGATTAAAGATAAAATAGAAAAATATTATATCGATAATAAAATTTCATATACTGAAGAAGATTTAAATAAAGAAACAATTAAAGAAGCAGAAGAGAATATCAAAACACATTCAAGATTTGATTTTAATGATTTCTTATTCCTTATGTTTAATAAATATGAAATTGATCCATATGTTGATGAATTTATTAAATCTCCTACCGATTATTTAAACAAAATAATGGATAAATATGAGATTGAAAATAGCGCTAACAATTTTACCTCTTTGAAAGAAGAATTTTTTAAAGTATATGTAAAAAATGATCGTGTCCTAGGTAAAACGAACATCGATGAAGTTGTTAATAATTTTAAGAAGAAAGAAGAATCAAAGAAAAAAACTAGTGATAAAAAAACAAAGAGTAAAAATGGAGAAGTAACCAAAGATGAAGTGCTATTTTCTGGCATTATTTCTATCGATGGTCACTATCTTAAAAGTGTAATTAGCAAGGAAGGCAAAAGCGATACTAAGTTTGTATTTTCATTCTTTTATGAGGATGACCTTGTTATTTCTTTTAAAGATAAAAATGATATAGAATCATTTAAAAACCGTGTAAAATCCAATGATTTTCAAAATATTTATAATGAATACATTGGAAAATTTAATAACCCAAATTATGATTTAAATGAAAAATTTAAATCAATTGATAAAGGCGAAAAAATTAACTTTAATGAGATTCATATCGAAAAGGTACCAGTCAAATCATTTAAAAAAGCTAGCAAAGATGCTGATGATGAAGTTAATGAAACAACGCTTGATTACGGTACTCATATGCATGCGCTTCTAGAAATTATCGATTTTGATAATCCAAATTTAGACATCATTAAGAATAATTACGAACGTAATAAAATCGAAAAAGTTGTTAATTTAGTTAATGGGTTAAAAGCTCAAAACACAAAGATATTTAAAGAATATCAATTCATTGATGATATCAATAACACAAGTGGAATTATCGATTTGCTTTTAGTGAGTGACAATAAAACAATAGTTATTGATTATAAACTTAAAAATATTGATGATCCTTTATATATTAATCAACTTAAAACATATAAAGATGCGATGAAAAATATATTTAAAAAAGAAGTTAACGAAACTTATCTTTTATCTATAAATGACGGAATTTTAAAAGAAGTTAAATGTGAATAAAGACTTTTACTTTAAAATTTCAGTTCTTTCTAAAATTATTTTTTTAAGACTTTCCTTTAAATCTATTGGAAGAAGCGATTCATCACACATTTTTAATAACTCAGGAGTAAATTTAACGAGATTTTGAATAAGCTTTTTTGCTGTTACACGAGAGATATTACAAGCATCTGCAAATTTTAAGAAATCATTTTTATGAATATTTGTTTTCTTGTCATTCATGGTGAGCGCAAGTTCTTCTTTATCAGAAGGCATATTTGCATTAACAGGTAATAAGTCGTAAGCGGGTGAAAGTATATATTCACCACTTCCTTCACCAGTTTCAATAAGAGAGAAATTTTTTAAATGCATATCTGAATTACCGACCATGAAACAAAAAACAATTCTAAGATAAAATTCAGTGATATCAATACCTGTTCTTGAAGAATATTTTTCTATAATTTTTGCGCAACGTTCGTACGAACCTCTATATTTATCTTCGGTGAGTCTTAAGTCGAGCTGACAAAAATCTTCCATTGCTAAAAGACTAACGTTATCTTTTAAAATAATACGATCGATACGCTTTGTAATATATGCGAGACCTGTTTTATTTTTAATAAGTGCATGAGGAACTGTTGAAATTCCTACTTTATCTGCCATAGACATTATAAGTTGCTCTGATTCTGGCAATGCTTTGAATTCCTCTACCTGAGGTTTAAGAATATATCCAGTAGGGAAGTTTACAAGTGTTAATCTAGGTTTCTTTCTACCACTCGTAAGATGAAGTAACAATTTCTTTTGAACGCCAGGAACAGTAAAACCTTGATTTGCTGTTTCTAATGCTAAAAGAGTTAAAGAATCATTATCAAATTCCATTTCTAGTAAGATTTCTGTTCCAAAAAAATGTTTGATGCATGCTTTGTGCTATCCAAATTTGCTATCTTCTTTTAAAGGCTTTCCACAACATAAGCAATTCATTCTTTTACCTCTCGGATTGATACATTTCCAATCACGTCTTTACATGCAGCAAGGAGAACACCAAAACGATCATAATTTTGTATATTCCACTTTTCGGTCACTACTTTAAACAGCCAACCTTCTGGAATTAATCCATCAAAGAACGGAAATAATATTTTTGAAGTATATACTTCTGATTGCAAAGGCATAGTTAGAGAAATTGGCAATGGCTTTTCACTCTTTAAATAATTTGCATCATATTTAAAAGAGTAACCATCATCAGTTTCACTAAGAATTCCTATAAAAGTATTTTTAAGATAGATGTAAGCAGATCTAAACGCTGTCATTCCTTTGTTTTCTTTCCAGCTATTGCTTGAGCATTAAACATTGCTAATGCAACATTAACTTTATCCATGCGAACAGTTTCTTTTCCTTGCTCTAATTCGCGTACAAAACGAAGTCCAAGACCTGAACGTAAAGCGAATTGCTCCTGAGTTAAACCAGCTGCTTTTCTATTTTCTTTTACAAATTTTGCAATTGGATTCATACTATCACCTCTAAAAATCATGTATACCTAAATATTTTATACCTTATAGGGTATTAAAACGATGATTTTACGTATTTTTATACCCGTAAAGGTATATTTTATATAAATAATGATTGTTTTATACCTTTAAGGGTATAAAGAGTGTGATTAATAATAAATTTTAATTTCTATAATTTTGGAACAAAGCAGCTGCTTGATGCTAATTAACTTTAAACTTGAATATAACCTTGATAAAATAATATCCATTGGGTCTATAGCTCAGTTGGGAGAGCGTCTCGTTCGCATCGAGAAGGTCACCGATTCGAATTCGGCTAGATCCACCACATTAAAAGCAAAGTTCTGGTACAAAATATCAGGACTTTTTTATTTTAAAATAAAAGAACTGTTATATATCCCTCCGCAATTTAAGATTAATGCAAAAAAATATATACATAAATGATACATCTATTCCCAAAACTTTATTTTTTTTCGACTTTTGGGAATAAATGATATATATTATATGTAGGTGATAAATATGAAACTAATTAGAAGAAACAAATACATGGATGATTTATATAGCTTAAAGAATACACCGGATATAAAAATAATAACTGGAGTGAGAAGATGCGGTAAATCTTTTTTAATGAATATGTTTATAGATGAATTAAAAATAAGCGAACCAGAATCTAATATACTTAGAATAAACTTTAATGATTTTGAGAATAATGAATTAATGGATTATAAGAAATTGCACGCTTATATAATGGATAATTATAAAAAAGATAAAATAAATTATCTTTTTATTGATGAAGTACAAATGTGCAAAAATTTTGAAGTAACTATAAATAGCATTCATAATAAAAAGATTTATGATATCTATTTAACAGGATCAAATGCATTTTTATTATCAAGTGATCTAGCTACGTTATTTACTGGTCGTTATATGGAAGTTGAAGTTTTTCCATTTTCTTTTAAAGAATTTGTTGAATATTTTGATTTTAATGATGATTATAATGCCTTTGAAAAATTTGTTGAATATGGCGGTTTTCCAGGTTCATTTGTTTATGAAGATGCTTCTAAAAAAACAAATTATATAAATAATGTTATTGACGTAGTGATATTAAAAGATATTATCAAAAGAAATGGTGTAAGTGATGAAGCAAATATGAATAAAATAGTTTCTTTTTTAATGGATAATATTTCAAATTTAACTACATCGAATAAAATAGCTAATTATTTAATGAGCCAAGGATTAAAGATAGATCATAAAACAGTCGATAATTATCTTGAATATTTATGTAGAGCTTTTGTTTTCTATAAGGTTAAAAGATATGACATCAAAGGACAAACTTATCTTCAAACAAATGATAAATATTATTTAGTTGATACTTCTGCAAGAGTAGCTAGATTAGGACATAGAAATTTAGATGTCGGTAGAGTTTATGAAAATATAGTGGCAATAGAATTATTAAGAAGAGGATATGAACTTTATGCTGGTAAATTGTATCAAAAAGAAATTGATTTTGTTGCAATAAAAGGCAATGAAAAAATATATATTCAAGCTTCTGATAATATTACTGCAAAAGATACATTAGAAAGAGAATTAGAACCACTAAGGAAGATCAAAGATGCTTATCCAAAGGTTCTAATAGCAAATACAAGATTTTCAAATTATGATCTAGAAGGTATTAAAGTTTTAGACTTAACTAAATGGCTATTATCATAACTCAAAATTAATTCTGTTCCCAAAACTTTAAAAAAATTACAGTTTTGGGAATAAAAAATATGAGCAGTAACTAAAGTGTATCAGTTTTGCAAAGGGAATCCCTTCTTTTAGGGCATTTGTATCAGCTTTTACTCTTTACACATAAATTTAAATCTTTAGTCTAACGAGAATAAATTGTGTGTAAGCGTTAACACTTACGAATGAACTTCTATATTTTTTTTGGTTAACCTTAAGTCGAACTGACAAAAATCTTCCATTGCTATAAGACTAACGTTATCTTTTAAAATAATACGATCGATACGTTTTGCAATATATGCGAGAACTGCTTTATTTTAAATAAGCGCATGAGGAACTGTTGAAATTCCTACTTTATCTTCCATAGACATTATAAGTTGCTCTGATTCAGGCAATGCTTTAAATTCTTCCACTTGAGGTTTAAGAATATATCCAGTAGGGAAGTTTACAAGTGTTAATCTAGATTTCTTTCCGCCTATCGTAAAATGAAGTAATAATTTCTTTTGAACGCCAGGCACAATAAATCCTTGATTTGCTTTTTCTGAAGCTAAAAGATTCAAGGTATCGTTATCAAATTCTATTTCTGGTAAGGTTTCTGTATCAAAAAAAGTGCTTTATATATCCCTTATGTCACTAATAGGATCAGCAAAAATGAATTCGTATTTATTCTCTATCTATAACTTAGGACATAAGTGTCTTAAATTATAGATGCAATAGTGATTTTTTACTATTTTTTTTGCTATAATATCATTAAGTTAGGACACTTACGTCCAAAGTTAGAGGTGAGATTATGATTAAACGAGATGACTATCTTGATAAAATTATCAGAAATATGTGGAATGGAGAAATAAAAGTTATAACTGGTATTAGAAGATGCGGCAAATCTGTTCTTTTATTTGATATTTTTTATGAATATTTGCTTAGACAAGGTTATGATGATAACCATATAATTAAGATTGCTTTAGATCAACGCAAATTTTATAAGTTTAGAAATCCAATCGTCCTTTGTGAATATGTCGAAGGATTAGTTGAAAAAAACAAAGAGTCTAAATACTTCTTATTAATAGATGAGGTTCAATTCACAATTAAGGTTAAAGATGAAAAGAATGATAATATTGAAGTTACAATCTATGACATGCTTAACGAATTAAAGTCATATAAAAATTTAGACGTATATGTAACCGGAAGCAATTCAAAAATGTTATCAAAAGATATAGCAACTGAATTTAGGGGACGTGCAACACAAATTCATATGTACCCATTATCTTTTTCTGAAGTTTATTCATATATTGGGGGTGATAAAAGGGATGTATTGAATCAATATATGCTTTATGGTGGAATGCCACGTATCATGTTTATTGATAAGGAAACAGACAAAAAAGCGTATCTTTCTAATCTTTACGATGAAGTATATGTTAAAGATATTATTGAAAGAAATTCATTGGAACGTGAAGATATATTAAATGCAATTTTAGATTATGTAGCTTCGCAAATTGGTTCATTAACTAATCCTACAAATATTGCTAATGCACTTACCTCATCAAGAAACGAAAAAGTAAACAATGCATTAGTATCATCATATTTAGATTGTGCTATAGATTCGTTTATACTTACTGTTGCTAAACGATATGATGTAAAAGGTAAAACTTATTTTAACTTTCCTAATAAATATTATTATTGTGATTTAGGGCTTCGTAATGCTAGATTAAATTATAGACAATTCGATCCAGGTCATATTATGGAAAATATTATTTATAATGAACTTATTAAAAGAGGCTACAGTGTTGATGTCGGTGTTGTTGTTCAACGAAAAAACAATGAAAAAATTAATCGTGAAGTCGATTTTGTGGTAAATAATGGCGATAGACGTGTATATATTCAATCGGCTTATCAATTGGAAAATGAAGACAAGATAAATTCAGAATTGCAGTCATTGAAGCTGACAAATGACTTCTTCAAGAAAATTGTAATTAGAATGGATATTTCACATACATATTATGACGAGAATGGATTTTGTCATTGCAACTTTTTAGATTTTCTTTTAGGTGATGTTGAGATTTTTTGAATATGTTTTTATAGAGTTAATGTAAAAGTGTATCCTTTGATTATTTAAAAACCCCTACATTTTAGGGCGTTTGTATCAGATTTATTCTTTACACACAAATTTAAATTTTTAGCCTAATGTGAATAAATTACATTAGACTTTTTAATAAAAAAGATAGATTTTTTCCTCTATCTTTTAAGAAAATATAATTTGTTAATTTTTAGTAAGACCAGAAGTCACTTCCAAGAGTGTAACTTTCATCAAGTTCAAGCAAACCCTTTTTGCCTTCATAGCCTTCAAGGTTAAGCTCTCTACCACTACAAAGCATACCATAACTATCAATACCTAAAAGTTTATTAGGAATAATTGATTGTCCGTTAGGCATAAATGTATAAGGAGTAGCACAAACACAGATTAAATCTTTTCTAGCATTAAATGCTCCACAAACAATTTGTAATGGTTCTTTTTCACCAATATCCACTGTACAAATATGAAGATGTTCACTATCTGGATGCTCTTCAATATCAACGATTTTAGCAACTCTAAATCCTGAATCTTTTTGAGCAGGAAGTTCAGCAACATTGCTATTTTTTAAAATTGTATTAATAACTTCAAGAACTCTATCACTAACTAAAGGTATATATCCTTTAGCTTTGATCTTCATAATCTTAGAAATATTAAAAATGTTAATTCCAATTAATTTATCATCTTTATATAAACTAACAACATCGTTATCTCTTTTAATAACATTAGGAATTGTATTTGAATCAAAGACAATTAAGAGTACATCACCAATTGATTCATAATCATAATATAAAGCGTATCTATTCATAAATTACCTCAAACAAAATAATTATAACTTAATTAGTCTTCATTATCTCTTACGACTTTTAAAGTCTTATCGTTTTTCTTTAAAATTATACGCTTAATTTTGATGCCTTCAGCTTTGAATCTAGTTTCAAATTCAGTTGGTGCATCAAATTCTTCAAGTTCGTTATAATCTAAAATATTTTCAAGAATTTCCCAGTTATATTCTTTAAATGTTTCAAGTGAATATGCGTAGAAATCATCGTTATCAGATTTATAATAAATCTTTGAATTAGGTTTTAAAATTTTAGTGTATTCGACTAAAAATAAAGGTGAAGTAAGTCTTCTTTTTGTATGTCTTTTCTTTGGCCATGGATCACTAAAATTTAAAAATAATCCAGAAATTGCGTCGTTTTTAATAATTTTTGATAAGTCGTAGAAGTTACCAGAGATTAATCTAATGTTAGTTAATCCACTTTCATCAATCTTTTTTAAAGCGATGCCACTAATAGTTTTATCAAGCTCAATAACTAAGAAATTATAGTTAGGATAGCGTGAAGCTAAGCTAATTATAAAGTTACCTTTTCCAGGTCCAATTTCAAGATATGTATCTTTTTCATTTATAAAAGAAAGAATATCTTTAATATCTTTTTCTTCTTCACTAATGAAGAGTTCGTTTTTTGTATTTGTCTTTAAATATTCGACGGCCCAAGGTTTAAATTTAGTTCTCATCTTTTAAATTTCCTAATACGTAGATTGCATGAGCGTAAATTGGGATTGATTTATAGAAGTCTTCTAAATCTATTTTTTCATTAGCTTCATGAATGTGATCAACTTTTCCTGGGAAGCAACTACCAAATGCGATAGTATTTTTTGCCTCTTTTGCGTATGTTCCTCCACCGATTGCTTTAGGTTTATTAACTGTATCACCAGTTTCTTCAACATAAGCGTTATATAATGCTTTAATAAAAGGAGTAGTTTCTGGGTTGAAATATAAATATGGAGCAGTTGACATTACTTCAATTGGAAGTGGTGAACATGCGTCAATTCTCTTAATAACTTCTTCAGGTTTAACATTTTCTGGATGTCTAAAATTAACAACCATATCAAATTCGCCATCGACGTACGAAATTAATCCAACATTATATGTTGTTAATCCCATATCTTTACTTTCATATTTAACATGCATATTTTGACCGTTGTAGTCGCTATATTCGTTGCATAAAAGTTTTAACATAGGATTGTTATATACATCATCAAGTACTCCAAGAAGAATAACACCAGCATTTAAGCCGAGTTCAGGAGTTGAACCATGAGCAGCTTTTCCTAAAATAGCAAAAGTATCTTCACTAATTTTTTCTGATTTAATTTCTTTATGAGCTAAAAGATATTCTTCAAGTTTTTTTGGTTCTGTAACTTTAACAACAGCCCTATCAATAACAATATTACTAGCTTCACCAGCTTTAATAGAGACAACGTTATTTAAAGGTAATCTTCCATGATATCTATAATTAACAATACCTTTTTCTCCATAAATTAATGGAAAATCAGCATCTGGAGTAAATCCATAGGTAGGATTTTCTTTTTTAAGAGTTTCAAAATAATAAGTTAAACATGAAGATCCTCTTTCTTCATCTCCACCAAAAACAAATCTAACTCTAAAGTTTTTGATAAGTCCATTATCTTTTAAAGCTTTTAAAGCATAATAAGCAGCGATACCAGGACCTTTATCATCACTTGTACCTCTAGCGTAAAGTCTATTTTCTTTTTCATCTAAAAATGGTTCAAATGGTGGATGATTCCAATTTCCTGAAACTGGTACAACATCTTGGTGAGCAAAGATTCCAATTAATCTATCTCCTTCACCACATTCAAGTTCAATACAATGACCGTCACACATATCAACTTTAAAGCCATCTTTAATAGCCATCTCTTTTATAAAATCAAAACAATCACTGACACCTTTTCCATAAGGATGAAGTGAAGTAATTGTTGATTCATCATAAATACTGTTAATTGAACAGTCTTTGATTAATGTTTCTAAAGCATCTTTTTCATAAGGTTTGCATAATTTCTTAAAATCTATCATATAATTTCCCTCAACTTCAAAATTATATATCTAAAAGAGGTTTAAGTCTTTTAAAATGATTAAAGTACCTATCTTTTTATAAAAGAAGTAGAAGAAATATAAAAGGTGTCAAATAACTCGCATTAAGTTCGGTTATAACTTTTAATTTGAAGATGTCATTAGCTTTTAAAAATATTTACAAACAATGGAAAAGTTGTTAATTTTTAAATGGAGAAATTGAGATGAATAAACGAATACTTTTCTTATTTGTTACAATTGTGATATGTTTGAATTCTTGCGATTCAAAAAGAAATAATATCATCGTTGATGGACATTATTCAGGCGTAGACACCTTCAAAAAGACTATTTTTTGTGATTTATTTATTAAAGAAATAGATAAAGATGAATATACCATTGCAAAAGGCAAGAATACAATTGTGGATGCTATTAACGGAAAATTCTATTCTATTGAGTTTAATATTAATGAGACTGAAAAGCATGAAAATAGAGTCAACTTTTTTAATTTCAAAGATACTTATGATAATGCTAGAGGCACTCCTATTAGCTATGTTGATGATAATGGTTGGTGGCTAACACCACTCACTTCAGACAACAACAAGATATTATCAAAATCGATGTGCTCATATAGTGTGAGTATCAATACGAAAGATTTTCAATTATTTTCATATTTAAATTTTTTGAATGATTAGAATATGACGCATTGATTATTTTTACCAAATGCATCTATATCCAACGAAAAATATAATTACTGTTTTAATATTTAATAAGCTAAAAATAAGAATTTAAAATGATTAAAGTACCTATCTTTTTATAAAAGAAGTAGAAGAAATATAAAAGGTGTCAAATAACTCGCATTAAGCATGTCCTACAATTCTTAAACGCATTCTAGAATTTATTAATTTCGAAATTTTGTAATCGTATTATAAATTAAAGTTTTTACATGGTCAACCTACTATAAGTGTATTTTTTAAATTTTTTTCAAAATATCTTTGCAAATCTCAAATTATTTTTAAAAATTCAAATTCTTGTATCTAATATAAAGATGTAAGCTACTTATA
The DNA here is from genome assembly GCA_900545015.1 of uncultured Mollicutes bacterium. Taxonomy (GTDB): domain Bacteria; phylum Bacillota_I; class Bacilli_A; order RFN20; family CAG-826; genus Onthovivens. The sequence goes on from UQXJ01000010.1 coordinate 44,460, forward strand.
GAATTAAAGAATAAATATCTATAAGAATCATATAAAAACATTAGATAGTTTACGTGTAAAAGCTATAAATAAATTAAATTCTCTCTTATGATGCTTTAATTTAGTTATAAATGGTATAAAAGGTAGAAATATTACTAAATTTAGATGATCTTACACTGAATTATATAAGGAAAATCCTATAAGAAATATGAAATAAGAATAATGATAATTAATAGGCTTTACTTTATCTTCTTATTAATATTAATAAACAATATTCATTTGCAAAGGGGAGATGAAAATTCTATGATTTACACACATGAT
>UQXJ01000011.1 GCA_900545015.1 uncultured Mollicutes bacterium
GCATAAAACTTCAAATGATCAAATTGTTGTTTTATGCATTTACTACTATACGAGGAGGACGATAATGAAGAATGCTAAAATTATAAATTTAAATGTTGATGACCGAGTTGAAAAAGCAATAAACAACTCTATGGATATTTATCTAAATAAACTTAAAACTGGTTTCATTGATATTGGCCTAGAAGATACATTTAAAATGAATCTTGGTGTTATTATCGGTAGAGAGCTTGAACAAATGACTTTCTATAAAGATGAACGTTTTATAGTAAAGTTTGAGAGCAATATGCCAATTAATGGAAATAATGACTATGTTGACATAGTAATTGAATATCAAAGATGTGGAGTTCAAAGATTGTATTTAATGGAATTAAAATTCAAAAAAATAACTGATTCTGCTCCTGATTTAGGAACCGTTGAGTCTTTTATAGATATATATAATCTTGATTCATATCATGCGACGACACCTAATGTGTTTGGCTGTTATTTTATTTTTTTAACAAATCTTAAAACATACCATAATATTCCGGTTAGAGGTACGAGAACACAACTACCTATGTATGATGGTGCGATAATTACACCACATCATGCTTATACGGTAACAGGTAGTGCGGCACAAAATGCCTCATCTAAGTATCCTACTGGGTTTACTTTTAATGGTACCTACACTATTGAATATCATAATTCTTTAATTAATGGGGATAATTATTGGCATTTTATTCTTAAAATTTAAAATAACGTTAGTAAATCAAAATTAAAGAGGACACTAAATTCATTTAATAATGTATTAATATGGTTACAATCAAAATTTAATTGCTTATTTTTTATCCAATAATTTAAAATTAAGTCAGTGTTAAAAAGCACTTATTTAAATAGGATGAAAAATATGAAAAAGAAAAACGTTATAGTTACATTATTATCAGTATTGCTTTTATCAAGTTGTACTAATATCGAAGTTAAACCTAATGAACTTAGACACAACTGGACAAATGATGAAATTAATAAAATTGATAATATTTTATTTCAGGATGCTTATAAATTGGTTCCTTGTTATGCACTTAAAAACATTGAAATTCAAGAAAATGTTAGTAATGATTCAAATGTTAAAAGCTCAATGCTTGTTAAAACAGGCGTAGCACGTGATGAACACTTAAATGAATATAACGCAAAACTATTAAATGCAAACTTCATATTTAATAAAGAAGTAAATACATATGACTATAACATTGACGAAAATTCATATTTAAGCTGTGAAACAAGTTTAAAAGAAGATTCGCTTATTTATGTAGTTAATTATATTAATAAAGAAAGTGTTCCAGCTCCAACTCCAGTTGAAGCAAGAAAAACATGGAACGAAGATGAAATTAAAACAATAAGTGAAAAATTTAAAGAAGATATTTCTTCTTTATTGCCTTGCTATGCTTTTAGTGATTCAAAACTTGTTGATGGATTTAACGAATATGGGTGCATTTCTTTAGAGACTTCAGAAACTAAAGAAGAATCAGTTGTTGATGATTTTATTAATGAGCTAAAAAATAATGGATATTCTTATTTTGAAAATGGTGCTTTCTACTATAAATTTAAAGATGAAAAGAAAGAAAAATTTGTAGCAATTCAAACTTATATTGATCCAACATCAAAATCATTTGTTATTGATTATTATTTCACTGAAAATCATAAGTGTGAAACATATAAAACTACTTTTACAGATAAAGAAAAAGCAGATATTGATGCACATTTAGGAAAAGGAATTTCAGAATTATTACCTTTATATATGAGTAATATTTATGAAATCGATTATAAAAAGATTCCTTCTACACTTTTAGCATATTGCTTAAGTGATTTAGATTCAGTTAATGTCTTTGAAAAGATGTTAATAGAAAAAGGATATAAATATATTGAAGAGTCATATGCTCCATATTATGAATTCAAAAATGAAAATTTCATTATCCAAGTAAGCGTTGCTTATTATCCTGACGGAACATTTGAAGTAATGTATATCATTGAAGCGCTTGCAAATTTAGATAATGTAAGAACTGAATGGACAAATGAAGAAAAAGCTTTCTTTATTTCAACATTTAATAAAGATGTATCTTCATTCGTTCCTTGCTTTATTCCTGAAGACGGATCTTTAGAAGAATATAAAGATACAGAACATGATATATATTGTCTTTATATTCAAACTCCAAATGGATCACAAGGTTTAATTAATGCTTTAACAAATACATTAATTCGCTATGGATACGTAGCTGAATATGATGAAGAATCACTTGATTACACATATAACTATGAAATTAACAAAAACACTTATATTAATGTTGATGTATATTTAGGAAGTGATAATTCATTTAATTACGACATTTATTATAAAACAAGTGAATCATCTATCGATACGCCTTCAACTGATAATATTAAATCTGACATTAAAATTACTCCTGATTTATTTAATGCCCAATATCCAGGAGGAACAACTCCTTTATTAGTTAATGGAATGAATACAAAATATGAACGCATTATGAAAACAACTAAAAATGATGTATTTTCAATGCAAATATCTAGTGCTAATAAAGGAAGCGGATTGATTTACAATCAAAATGAATTGCACGAAATTGAAAAAATCAGATTAACCAAAGTTACTACTAATTTTGATGCTCAAAATAATTCTTATCTTAGCGTTTATAAATCAAATGATGGAATTAATTATGAAATTGTTGAATCAAGGGATAAGGTTAATTATGAATTTAATGGAGCAAGATATTTTAAAATAGTTAATGAAACTGATTATGCTTTATATTATTCAGAAATCTTTATTGATTTTAGAAACCTCTAATTATGTTAAAAATTAAAATTACAGTTATTAAAAAAGTTATACATGAAGACCTCATTTTAAAATATGAAAATCATTTAGATAACCCATGTTCTTTTAGTGTTGGTGACTCTTGGATTATTGATGATCTTAATCATAAACCAGATGATTTTTGTATGTCTGCTTGGATGAGTATCTATCCATTTTTATTAACTCTAGCATCAAATGGCGAAAACATATTTGATGGCTGGATGAAAGATAAAAAGACAGCCATTGTATCTTGTAATGATGGTTGTAGACCTGTTTCATTTTTACTTGAAGTTATTGAATAAATGTTTGAATTTACCAATATTTTTTTAAAAAACCTTGCAAAAGTTAGATATTTTCATAAAAGTTATTTAAATTCTTACTCTCTTTTTTCTTAGATTTAAAATAAAATAGTTACATAAAATTCTCTAATTATTTTTTCTTTGATTAGATTTGAACATAATTATCTTTATTAAAAAATGCAGTTTATACCATTTTAAGGACAACTTATACCAAAAAAACGATAAGTAGTTTAGTAGTTGATATAATAATTTTATTCAAAATGGAATCAATAATTTATTATTTAAATAAGGGCTACCTAGCTCATAGAGATAAAATTTTATTTGCCGATGAAGACAAAAAAATGACTTATAAAGAGTCTTATTTTCTTATCATAAAATTAGTCAATTTATTTTTAAAATCTGGACTTAAAAAGGGACAAAAAGTAATTTTAAGGACGACAAGAACTATTGAATGTTCGTTAATTATCATTGCTCTTCAAACACTAGGAATTGTTACTGCATTAATTGATCCTTATAAGAAAATTGATGACTTAAAAATAATCGAACAAGAAAATTTTAGATATGACTTTTATATAAGTAATGAAAAAGAAGAATTTTCAACAGCAAGAAGAGATGGATGGCTTATATCGAATAATAAAAATGAAATTATCAATAAAATTGATTTTGATTTTGAAAATTTAAAAGAAGATTTTAATTATGAAAATACAATAAATGATGATGGCATTATTTTATTTACAAGTGGATCAACTGGAGCAAATAAGTGTGTTCTTTTAAAACAAAGAGCTTATATGCATCACATAATTTATGCTAATGATCAAACAACTTTTAATAAAGAAGATAGAATTATTTTACTTTTACCATTAAATCATGTTTTTGGATTAGATGTCCTTTTTGGAACAATTACTAAAGGAGCAACTTTGTATTGTCCAAAAACTACAAAAGTAAATTATGTAGCTGAATTTATTGATAAATATAAGATTAATAAGGTTGACTCAGTCCCATCTTTGCTTTTTCAGCTTTATGAATATACAAAAAATAACAATATTAAATTAGAAACAATAGAAAAAAGCATAGTTGGTGGCGCGCCATCAAATATTAATCAACTTAAAGAGATTGAAAAATATTTTAATTGCAAAATTACGCAAGTTTATGGAATGAGTGAATGTTTTGGGATTAGCGCGAGTACTCTTGATATGGAAGAACATTTAAGAATTGAATCTGCTGGAAAAGTTAACACTGGATCATCAATAAAAATCATTGATGAAAATAATAATGAACTTAAGGATGGCGAAGAAGGCGAAATTATTTATAAATGGAATACCTTAATGGAAGGATATCTTGAAAAAGATAAATTAATCATTCCTTATGATAAAAATGGTTATCTTCATACTGGTGATATTGGATATTTAAATGGGAATATTTTATATGTTACTGGAAGAAAAAAAGACATAATTATTAGAAACGGATATAAAATTTCATGTCGTGCTTTAGAAAATGTTATTAGTACACTTCCTTATATTAAAGAAGTTGCAGTAGTTCCTTTAAAAGACGATGAGCGTGGTGAAGTTCCTGGAGTTCTTGTTACTGTGAATGATTCTAAAATTAAAGAAGACCAAATTACTAAAGATTTAATTCCTTTAATTAAAAGAAATGAAATGATTGGAAAAGGCAAAATTATCGATAAGATGCCTTTAAATCATAATGGCAAAATCGATAAGATAAAGGTCAAAGAAATATTATGTTTGAAGGATTAATTATAACAACATATTGGCGGATAATTGTTCCACTTATTTCTTCACTCCTTATTGCCTTAATAACTTTTAAATTTGATAATATTTTATTAAATATATTGAGTTTTGCAGGGTTTATTGTGCATTTAACGCTTATGATACTACTAGGAGGAAGCTTGATTGAGTGTGCATTATACGCAATTCCACTTGCATTTATTTATATAATAAAATCGATTTTATGGAGAAAAAAACATGACATTTAATTCGTGGCAGTTTCTTGTTTTTTTACCAATTATCATTATTTTAAATTATGTTTTGCCACATAAATTTAGATGGATTGTTTTATTAATTGCTTCTTATGTTTTTTATTGTTTTTGGAATCCAACTTTAATATTTTTAATTGTTGCAACAACTCTTACAAGTTATTTAGGTGCATTAATAATAGAAAAAAGTGAAAAAGAAGTTATCAAAAAAAGTGCTTTAATAATGTGCCTTGTTATCTCATTTGGCTTTTTGATTTTCTTTAAATATATTAATTTTTTAATTCATTCAGTAATTGATTTCTTAAATCTATTCTCCCTTGAATTAGATCAAATTACGTTAAATGTAATTTTACCTGTCGGTATTTCGTTTTATACTTTCCAAACAGCAAGTTATGTAATTGATATTTATAAAAAGAAATATAGTGCTGAAAAACATCTTGGATATTATGCTCTTTATGTATCGTTTTTTCCTCAACTTGTTGCTGGACCTATTGAAAAAGCAGACTTTTTATTACCTCAACTTAAAGAAGAAAGAAAATTTAATGTCGATAATTTAATATCAGGAAGCAAAGTTTTAATTGTTGGTTTTCTTAAAAAGATTTGCATTGCCGATGTGCTTGGAATATTTGTTAATAATGTTTTTAGTGACTTAACAAAAACAAATAGTCTTTCTATTTATTTAGCTGGTGCGTTATTTATGATTCAAATGTATTGCGACTTCAGTGCTTATAGTGAAATCGCAATGGGGAGTGCAAGAATACTTGGCGTAAAGCTTTCTAAGAATTTTGATGAGCCATTTTTATCTCGTTCCGTTGGCGAATTTTTTAGAAGATGGCATATCACTTTAAATCAATGGCTAACTGAATATATTTATATTCCACTAGGAGGAAGTAAAAAAGGATTTATTAGAAGATTAATAAATGTTTTTATCGTTTTTACGGTTTGTGGAATGTGGCATGGAGCAAATTGGACATTCTTATTATGGGGATGGTATTGTTGTTTCTTTATGATTATTGAACTATTTTTACGTCCTTTCTTTAAAAAACTCGATAATTTAGATGGATTTAAATTAAAAATATCTAATATTTTAAGAAGAATATATGTTTTCTTTATAGTTTTGGTGCCTGGTGCTTTAATGTTTAGAGCGCAAAGTGTAGGTGAAATAGGAATTATTTTTAAAACAATTTTTACTTCTTTTAATCCTAATTTCTTCTCGTTTGCATTTAAAAATTTAGGAATAAATATTGCTTCATTTGCTTACATTACTTTATTTATAATTTCTCTTTATTTTATTGATAAACTTAATAAGGAAAATATGGATAAACCATTATCAATAAATGATAATGTGGTTACATTATCAAGAAGTTATTCTGAATATATGATGTTTGTTATTTTCATCGCTTTAATAACATTAATTTGGATTTATTTATCAAAAAGTAATTTAGTTTCGGAGTTTGTGTATTTTCAATTTTAATATGAAAAAGTCATTTTTAGTTTTGTCGGTTATTTCTAGTTTAGTAGCTCTAAGTGCTCCACTTGGAACTCCTTTAATTGCGAATGCATTTATTGAAAATCAATTTGAAGATACATATTATGCAACTTTAAATAGCATGTATAAAAAACTTCAAAAAACTGAAGGAAAGAAAATTGTTTTTGTTGGAAATAGTGGTGTTGCATTTGGAATCAATTCTTCTTTAATTGAAGAAACTCTAAAAAAATCACATAAATTAAATGATTACAAAGTATGCAATTTTGGTTTATATGGAGTCTTGGGTACAAAATTAATGCTCGATTTATCTTTAAATTATATAAATAAAGATGACATTGTAATTTTTATGCCTGAATTATATGAAAATTTATTAACTCTTTATTTTAATCCTCTTGATACTTGGTATGCTTTTGAAAATGATTTATCTTTTTTAAATGATTTACCAAGTGATTATAAAAGTGAATATTTTTTAAAATATTATGATTACGCTTCAAAAAGATTCAATTATGCTTTTAAAGGTGAAAAAGCCAAAGGAAGTGGAATTTATACTAGTTTAAATTTTGATGAAAATTGTGATCTCATAAAAGGAGAAAGAAATTATAACGAGATGAGTGAATTATATGATACCAATACAATTTTGAATCTAGATAAATTTAAATTTAATGATGAATTTGTAGCTTACGTCAATGAATATTTCGTTAAAATTTATAAAAAAGGTGCGATGATGTATTTTGGATTCTGCCCTTTTAATAAATTAGCTCTTAAAAAAGAAAACAAAACAATCGAAGAATTTGAAAATATCATTGATGAAACATTTAAATTCCCTATCATTGGATCACTAAATAAACATATTTATGATGCACCTTGGTTTTATGATTCTAATTTTCATCTCAATCTAAATGGATGTATATTAAATTCAATCAACATGATAGAAGAAATTAAATCAAAATGTGGAGATTCTTCTGTCACTGAAATCGGTTTTCCTTCAATGCCTGAAATACCTGATAAAGAAGTAGGGGAAGGCAATAATGAATTCGTAACTTACTTTGAATACGAAGAATCGAACGGCGCTTATATTATTAAAGGAATAAAAGAAAAAATACCAAGTGAAGTTATGGTTCCTTATAGTTATAACAATAAACGAATTATTAAATTTAAATCAGATGTATTTAAAAATAATCGAGATATTAAAAAGATTACGCTTCAAGATAATATAACAAGTTTAGAAGATAATTCTTTTAATGGTGCTACAAATTTAGAAGGTATTTATTTAGAACATTCAAGTCCATCAAAAATATCAGTGGGTATGCATTTAATGGATGGATGTAATGCTAAAATTTATGTTAAAAGTAGAGTTTATGATAAATTTATAAATAACTATTTCTGGAGCAATTATGGAGATAAATTAGATGAATATTAATCGAATTAAAAAAATATTTTTGATAACTTTATTATCTTTTTCTCCTATATTAACTTCGTGCAATGCTAAAGAAAATGAAGGAGACAATATTGTTTTTGTTAAAGACGATAAAGTAAGAGTGACTCTTATTGATTCGAAGCACGTAATAAAATCTAGCGAAAGTATCGTTACACAAAAAGGAAATGATGTCATTTTTAATATTGAATTTGAAGAAAATTATACAATTGATTCATGCTCGATTTGGAAAGCTAAAATAGAAGTTGATGATAAAAATCCTGAAAAATGTTTATTAACAATTCCTAGTGTTACTAAAGATACAAGGTTTACTGTAATTGGAAAAGAAATTCAAAATAGAATTATTTATGAATTTAAAGATGGAAGTTATAAAAATAAAAATTATTACATTCAAAATTACACATCAACTAGAAGAAAAAGGGTAAACACTATTAATACAGAGGAAGTAATTTGTCCAGGTTATGCCTTTGTTGGGCGGAACACAAAAGAAGATTATACTGGAAAATTTATCACTGCGGGAAGTAGATTTACACCATTTAAAAAGCAACGAACACTTTATGCAGTTTATAAAAAAGAAGCTGATGAAAAATTATTTAGATATAAAGGAATTGATTCAACTAGTGTTGAAATTGAATCTTATATTGGAGAAGTTACTAGTTCATTAGTTATACCTTCTAAAATTGATGGTAAAGATGTAGTTTCTCTTGGCGAAAAATTTAATTTATCTTTTGATATAGAAGAATTAATTCTTCCTAAAACACTAAAAACAGTCAATAAAGAAGCGAGATTTGCAGGGAAAATCACTAACTTATTCTTTTATGATACGTTAAATGAAGTATATGATGAAAACTTTAATAGTGTAGAAAAGATACATATTATAGCAAACGAAAAACCTAAATTTATTTATAATGATTTTGCATTTTTCGCTGATGCAATCGACAATATGATTGTTCCTGATTTTAAAGAAAGTATCTATTTGTATTCAGGATGTAGTTTTACTTATGGGTGCTATTCAGAATTTTTAGAGCAAATTTTAGGATATAAATATTCAGTTTATAATCTTGGTTTAATTGGCGGAATAAGCGCATATTTTCAGCTTGATATTATCACAAATTATATAAGGAAAAATGATATTCTAATTCATGCTCCAGAAGAAGGAGCACCTGCTCAATTTTTATTTTATAAATATGTTGATGAAAGAATGTTTATCATGTGTGAAAGTAATTATGATTTACTTACAATACCAACAATGGATCATATGGTTTCTTATTTTGAAGCTTTTAGAACATATAAAACTTCTAAAAACAAAATTAGAAGATATAACAAATATGAAGACATCAACACTCGTTTTAATGATAGAGGAGATTATGTAACTAATCGTCCATTTTATGATTTGCCTGAATACGATAAACAATATGGCGTTGTTCCTTATTCACCTGCTTTAGATTTTGTTAAAGAAGACGTTATGAAAAATTTTGAACCATATTATAAGAAGATTAATGAAAAAGGAGCAAAAACTTTATTTTCATATTCGCCAATGAATCGACAAGCTATACCACTAGATGAAATTAAAAACATTGAATTATTTGATGAAGGCATTAAAAAATATTTTTCAAATCACCCATATGTTTCTGTTATATCTAATTTAAATGACTATATTTTCGATGGCAGATATTTCTTTGACGCTGACTATCATCTTAATAACGAAGGCGCAAAAATTAGAACTCAAAAACTAGGCGATGATATTGTTAAATATCTAGATAGCCAAGTTATTTAATAATATTTTTAAAAATATTATTTTCACGAGAAGCTGTGGTTTTTATTCAAGAATGGAAAAATGAAAAAGATGTAAGCGCTTACACGAGTAATACCACCTAAACGACCAGTTATACCAAAATTAATGACAAGTAAAAATAGGAATTTAAAATAAAAGCATATTTCAAAGGAGATAAAAATGAAAAAAAGAAAAATAATGCTTTTTGCGTTGTCTACATTAGGATTAGGAGCAATGGTGGCTGCACCAACTACTAATATCCTTAAACCTCACGGACTTGTCATGCGTCAAGCAGGCGGTCAAAAATTCTATTCTGAATTTGGATCACACCAAGACGTAATTGATGCAGGTAGAGACTTCAACGTTACTATTAACGAAGAAGGTATGACACTTTTAAAGAATGATTATAATGTTTTGCCTTTTGAAGGTGTTAAGAGACTTTCTGTATTTGGAAAAGCTTCTGTAAAACCTGCTTATTCAGGCGGTGGTTCTGGACAAACAACAAGTCAAGGTATGGTTGATTTCTATCAATCACTTGAAGAAGTTGGCTATGTTGTAAACCCATCACTTAAAGCTTTCTATGAAAATAATGCTGTTTCTGGCGAAGGACCAAAAGCTGGTGGTATGTTCTCAGGCAATACATTCCAAATCGGTGAAACACCTGTTGATAGCTATACACCTGCATTAAAAGAAACATTTAAAGGATATAATGATGCTGCTCTTGTATTCTTAGAAAGATCAGGCTCAGAAGGTGCTGATAACCCAAGGGCTTTAGGCGATTATATGTCAGACCCTGATGAAGTTAAGAATGCACATCACTATTTCGAACTTTCAGTTAATGAAACAGCAATGATTGAAATGGTTAAGAAGAGCTTCAATAAGATTGTTATCGTTGTTAACTCACCTTCACCATTAGAAGTCGCTGAACTTGTTAAAGATCCTAAGATTGGTGGTATTATCTGGGCTGGTATTCCAGGAATGAACGGATTTAAGGCTTTAGGAAGAATCTTAAATGGTACAGTTAACCCATCAGGTAAAACAGCTGATACTTGGGTTACAGATTATAGACAAGACCCAACATGGAATAACTTCGGTGATGGTTCTCAAACAACTGGATTTAAAGGAAGTAATTACACATTAAAAGATCCAGATGGTAAAAATATTAGTGGCCGTTATGCTGCTGATGGTAGTGATGTCCAAGGCGATGCAACTAGTGGTTCAGGCTTAAGAACACGTGATAATTTTGTTAGATATGAAGAAGGTATCTATGTTAACTATGGATATTATGAAACAGTCGGTCACGATAAAGGCGAAGAGTGGTATAAAGAACATGTAACATTCCCATTAGGCTATGGCTTATCATATACAAACTTTGAATATGAAATCGTAGATCCAAAAGTTACTGAAATTACAAAAGATGGTTCATTCAGTCTTGATGTTAAAGTTACAAATAAGGGAACACGTGCTGGTAAAGAAGTAGTGCAACTTTATTTCAAACCTCCTTATATTGATGGTGAAATCGAGAAAACATATGAAAAATTAGCAGCTTTTGCAAAGACAGACTTAATTGCTCCAGGAAAGAGCGACACAGTTACATTAACGTTCAATTTCCAAGATATGGCTTCTTATGATGCTGATGATGCTAATAAGAATAAACATGTTGGCTATGAATTAGATGCAGGAAAATATCAAGTCTCACTTAATACATCAGCTCATGATATTGTTAAATCATATAATTTAGATTTAAAAGAAGATATTAATTACGATGTAGATAGAACTACAGGTAATAAAGTTGAAAATAGATTCGATAAAGCAAATTCATCACTTCCTACAAAGAAAGGTATGTTTGAACCTATGAGTAGAGCAAAAGATAACTATATGAAGTTACCAGATGCTCCAAAAGAAGAAGAAACACACGTTGATGATAAGATGCTTGCTGATATTATTGATGTTTATTCAGCAACTAAGATGGAAACAAAATCAACAATCTGGAGTGAAGTCTATGGCGAAGATGATCCAAGAATTATCTCAGATGAATTAAAACAAAAATTCATTGATAAAGTATACTATCAACAAGACCCAACTAAGAGAGAAACTTTATTTAAATCATATAAAGAAATGGGCGCTATGGATTATGATGATCCAGAATGGGAAAAAGTATTAAATAACTTAACATGGAGTGAAATCGTTGATTTAGTCCATGATGGTGGTTATAAAACAACGAAGGTTGATTTCATCGGAAAAGAAAATGAAGTCGATAGCGATGGTCCTGCAGGAATTAGAGATGTTGCATGGTGTTGTGAAGTTAATATCGCATCTACATGGAACGTTGATATTGCAAGAAGAATGGGTGAATTAATTGGTGAAGAATCACTTTGGGCAAATGAACCAGGTTGGTATGCTCCAGCTATGAACGCTCACCGTTCAACATTTGGTGGAAGATGCTTCGAATATTATTCAGAAGAACCATTATTATCAGGCAAGATTGGTGCTGGTGCTGTTGGTGGAGCACAATCAAAAGGTGTTAGAGCTTACATTAAACACTTTGCATTAAACGACCAAGAAACAAGTCGTCAATCATTAAATACATTTGCTTCAGAACAAGCAATTCGTGAAATTTACTTAAAACCATTTGAACTTTCTGTAAAAGAAGGTGGAGCTACCGGTGTTATGGGGGGATTCAACCAAATTGGTACAGTCGCAGCTCATGCTAACTATGGCTTATTAACTGAAGTTTTAAGAAATGAATGGGGCTTCAAAGGCGCTGTTGTTACTGACTATGGTGAAGTTGGACAAATGAATGTAGCTGATTCTGCAGTTGAAAGATTTGTTTCAGGATTGAATTTCTGTTTAAATGGTGGACCAACTAAAACAACAATGGGAACATATGATGCAGCAAAGAATCAAGTTCTCTTAAACGATGAAAACGGAACTCCAACTCCAGTTTATTCATACTGGTGGCATATGAGAAATAACGCTAAGAATATTCTTTGGATGAGTTCACATTCAAATGCTCAAGATAACTTCTTAGATAAGACTCAATTCACTAACCAAACTGTTAATGTTACAAGCTCAGTAAGTGCATTAGAAACAATTGCATGTGATGTTACAAAACTTGGAACAACAGATGTTAATTACAAACTAACAAGTGGCACTTTACCTCAAGGCTTAAGCTTATCAGCTGATGGTAGAATTACAGGTAAAACAACACAAGTTGGTACAACAAAAGTTAAAGTTACATTATATGCTGATGGCTATATCGATATGACTAGAGAAATTACAATCGTTGTGAATCCAGCAGTTAGATACAATGGTGAACTTAACGAATTCCAAATTGGTCATGAGGTTGCTGCAGGAAGAAAACTTGAAAATGATGCTTATAAAGTTGGTGATAAGATCATGACAGGTAGTGGCTCATCACAAACACAAAGTGAAATTAAGAGAGTTGAATACTCTGCAACTGGTTTACCAGCAGGCTTAGCATTAGCTGCAGATGGTACATTAACAGGTACACCAACTGTATCTACAATTAGCAATGTTGAAGTTACAGTTTATGGAATTTATCAAGGTAGAAGAGGTGAAGAAAAAGTTAGCCTTAAAGAAACAGTTAAATTCGTTGTTAAAGATGCTTCAGGAAACGCTCCAGTAGAAGTTGTACCTTCATTAACTGATAAAGAACTTGCTGAAAAAGCTCAAAAAGAAGCTGAAGCTGCAAAGGCTGAAGCTACAAAAGCTAAAGCAGATGCTGCAACTGCTCAAGAAGCTGCAGATGCTGCTAAGAAGGCTGCTGAAGCTGCACAAGCTAGAGCTGAAAAAGCTGAAGTAGAAGCAGGAAATAACTCTGAAGCTGCAAAGGCTGCTAGAGCTGAAGCAAAAGCTGCTCAAGAAGCTGCTGAAGCTGCACAAAAAGCTGCAGATGCTGCTAAAGCAGACGCAGATGCAAAGATAGCTGCTGCTGAAGCAAAAGCAAAAGCTGCTCAAGATGCTGCAGATGCTGCTAAGAAAGCTTTAGAAGATTATATTGCTACTAATAAAGATACAAAGGTTGAAGCAAAAGGATCAGACCCAGCTGCTGTTACTGGAATAGTATTAGGAACTGTCGGATTATTAGCTGGTCTTGGTGCATTAATCATGAATCTTTTAAAGAAAAAAACTCATTAATTTATAAATAAATAATTTTAAGAGGCATATGGCGACATATGCCTCTTATACGAGGATTAAACATATGAAAAAGAAAGTAATGTTAGCTGTTTTACTTTCTTCTTTGACTCTTGGAGGATTTGTTACTGGTTGTAGTACAAATGAACCGGGCACTGATACACATGTGTCTTCTTCAAAATCAAAACTTGATGCTCAAGTTAAGGTAGCTGAAGAAATAGTTAAAGAAGAGAATAAATTTAAAACTGAAGGAATGCCTGAATTTAAAGTAGCACTTGAAAATGCTAAAAATGTTTTAGATAACGATAATGCTACTAATGAAGACATTCAAAAAGCTTCAACTGCATTGGCTGATGCTTATAATAAATTAGTAAGAATCGCTGAACCTATGGATAAAGATGAAGGCGGAGGTGGCGGAGGAGAAGAAAAACCTCCATTTGAAGAAGCAGATAAAGATGAACTTCAACTTCAAATTAAAAATGCTGAAAAGAAAAATACTGGAAAATCAGTAGATGCATATTTAAATACTCAAGAAGAATATGATGCTTATGTTGCTGCTTTAGCAAAAGCAAAAGAACTTATTGCTAAAGAAGATGCGACTCAAGAAGAAGTTGATAATGCTGTAGACGCTTTAAAAGCTGCAAGCAAAAAATTAATCTTAGCTGTTAGATTAAGTCTTAACTTAAATTATGAAGGTGCAGAAGCTCCTACTGTTATCAAGCAACAAAAGAATAAAAGAGCTTTTACTTTGTTTGAAGATGACACACATAAAGATGGATTCTTAAATATTCCTAGACCTACAAGAACAGGTTATTTCTTTAATGGTTGGTATACAACTCCATCAATTACAGAATCAAGTAAACCTTATAACTTTAATAGAACATTAACTACTGATCTTACTTTATACGCAAGTTGGTTAGATACAAGTGGAACACCAGAAAAACAAACTTATTATTTTGATGGTGAAGAAGTACATGGTTTAAGAAATCAAACTGGTAAAGGATATAGTGGTGCTAACTCTGGCTTAGCCATGATTGTTAGTAGAGACGATGCACATAATGGACAAGCTGTTGGATATATGAATTCAACAAATTGTACATTAGATTATGTTATTTATTCTGATACTGAAACAACAGCAAGTAACTTTGAAATGAGTCTATCTTGTGAATTCATGAATTTAACACTTAATCCAAGTTTATTTAGTGTTGTAGTTAATGGAACTGAAATTAAATATTCAGATATTACAATGACGTTCCCTGAAGATGCTGATAAAACAAGTTACGCCTTACCATTTAAGTGGTTTAAGATATCTGATTCTATAAAGCTTAAAGCTGGAGAAAATCACATTAAATTCACTGTTTGCAATAGTGACTTAATTGGTACAGGATTTGGAACTATGGAATCAAAAGCTCCTATATTTGACTGCATCAAGTTTGATACAACTGCTCGTCTTATGCGGTTCCCAATAGGACAATAGAGGTAATAATTATGTCTAAATTTTTTAAGAAAAGAAGAACAAGAAGTTGGTTTATCACTACTGCTGTTTTATTAGGACTCGGAGTAACAGTAAATTCAGTTGCTACAAGTGGCTTATTATATGATGTTATTTGTAATGTTTTAGGTGGTTCAAGAGCTATCTTAAAACCTGGTCAAAAAGAATTATTTGCTAAAAAAACAAACTCTAAAGATGATGCAAAACAAGCTGGAGAAAAATTAACTGAAGAAATTACTGGTGAAGGTATTGTCCTTTTAAAGAATGAAAATAACGCACTTCCTTTAAAAGAAGGCGCAAAAATTAGTGTTTTTGGTAAAAACTCAGTTAATTTAATTTACGGAACTAGTGGATCTGGCGGTGGAGATAATAGCGAAGCTGTTAAACTTGAAGATGCTTTAAAAGAAGGTGGATTTAATGTTAATCCAACTTTAACTGAATTTTATAAGAGCGACAAATCAGGTTCTGGAAGAAGTAAAAACCCATCAATTGAAAATGGTGGTGTTAAAGAACTAGAAACTGGTGAAACTCCTATTTCAAGTTATGGAAGTGATATAACTGATTCATATTCAGAATATAAAGATGCTGCAATTATTGTTTTTGCTCGTATCGCTGGAGAAGGTTTTGACCTTCCTATGGGCGATGGAACTAGTAAACATTATTTACAACTTGATAACAATGAAGCAGCTTTAATTAATCACGTTTGTGATCAAGGATTTGAGCATGTTATTGTTTATATTAACTCAAATAACCCACTTGAATGTGGCTTCTTAGATGATCCTTTCCATTATGCTTATCGTCCAGAAATCGATGCTGCATTATGGTCAGGTGGACTTGGTACAAAAGGTATTAATTCATTGCCAAAAATTTTAAAAGGTGAAATTAATCCTAGTGGTCACTTAGTTGATACATTTGCTCGTGATTTTAGAAAAGACCCTGTATGGCAAAACTTTGGTGTTAACTTAAAGTATGATGGATCAACAGGTGATAACTATACTGAAGGTGGAGCTAAATCTAGTTATTATTTCGTAGACTATGAAGAAGGCATTTATGTTGGATATAGATATTGGGAAACAAGAGCTAGAGATGAAGGCGAATATTGGTATAAACGTAATGTTGTTTATCCATTTGGATACGGATTAAGTTATACAAACTTTAAATGGGAAGTTCTAGAATCAACAGCTTTAAAAGCTACTTCGATTACAAAAGATGGAAAAATTAAAGTAAAAGTAAGAGTTCATAATGAAGGTGATGTTGCTGGTAAAGATGTTGTTCAACTTTATGCAAAATTACCATATACAAAACGTGGAATTGAAAAACCTTATGAAGTTTTAGTAGGTTTTGCAAAAACAGAACTTATCGAACCTAAAGCATATAAGGATGTTGAAATTGAAGTTGATCCTTATTATTTAGCAAGTTTCGATTTTGAAGACAAAAATAAAAATGATTTCAAAGGATATGAACTCGAAAAAGGAAAATATTCACTTTTATTAAATAAAGATGCTCATCATGTTGTTGAAGAAATCGCTCTTCCTGAATTAAAAGAAGATATTAAATGGGATAAAGATCCTGTTACCGGAACAACAGTTACAACTTTATTTGATGATATCGATGATCATTTACAAACTGTTTTATCTAGAAATAACTGGGAAGGTACATTCCCAAAATCACCAACAGATGATGATAAAGATTTATTAAATTTCCCTGAAATTTTAGAAAAATTATCTGTAAAATCTACTTTAAATCCATATGATGAAGCGAATAAAACTGAATCTTGGTACAAAGAAGCAAGTATGCCTAAAACAAATACTGTTACTAAGGAAGTTGAAGAAGAAGTTACTGGTGAAGATAATAAAACTGAAACAATTAAGAGAAAATTAAAATTAAAAGACTTAATTGGAAAAGATTATAATGATCCACTTTGGGATGATTTACTCAATCAAATGAGTGTTGAAGAAATGGAAGAAATTCATCTTCATGGCGCATTCCAAACTGCAAAAGCTGACTCAATTGGTAAGCCAAAAACAAATGAAAGTGATGGTCCATCAGGCTTTGTTCAATTCATGGGTGACCCTACAATTTATGGAACTGCAACTTATTGTAACCAAATTGTAATGGCTGCTACATGGAACCAAGAATTAAGCGAATTAATGGGCGAAACTGTTGGAGAAGAAGGCTTATGGGGCAACGCTAGAGGTGATGGATTACCATATTCAGGATGGTATGCACCTGGAGTTAATATCCATAGAGGTCAATTCGGTGGACGTGTTGCTGAATATTATAGTGAAGATTCATTCTTAAGCGGAAAAATGGCAGCTGCTATTGTCCGTGGAGCTAAGAGTAAAGGCGTCTACACAATGATGAAACACTTTATACTTAATGAACAAGAAACTCATAGAGCAGATAATGGATCAAATTCATGGTGTACAGAACAAGCATTTAGAGAAATCTACTTAAGACCATTTGAAATCGCTGTTAAAGAAGGCGGAGCAACAGCTGTAATGTCTTCATTTAATAGAATCGGAACAACATGGGCTGGTGGAGATTATAGATTACTAACTAATGTATTAAGAGAAGAATGGGGATTCCATGGAACAGTTATCTGCGACTTCAATACTCACCCAGAATATATGTCAGCTAAACAAATGGCATATGCTGGAGGAAATCTTAATTTAGCTAACCAACCACAAGCTTGGGTTAATAAAGCTAATGCTCAAGATGTTACTGTTTTAAGAGAAAATATTAAAGGTATTCTTTATACAGTTGCAAATTCAAATACATTCAATGCTGATATTATAGGCTACTTAAATCCATTATGGGTGAACGTTATGTATATTGTTGATGCATGCATTGGTGCAGTCTTAATTGCTTGGGGTGCTTGGGCAATAATTACTGTATATAAAAAAGAAAAGTAAAAACTTAAGATATAAAAATTAAGTTAAATTAAAAATCAAAAAAGCGTAACTACAAAAATAAACTAGTTACGCTTTTTATCTATTAATTTACGATAGAACTTATAAAAATGTTTGTGTTTTAAAAGGTATTCAACTTAATTTTGTTCTTCAATTTTGTTTTCTTTATTAGTTATAGGAACAAGAATTGTTGCTTCAAAATAAGAATTATTTAAATTAAATGTTACGCTACCTGCATATTTATCAACAATTGATTTAATTGATTTAACACCATATCCATGATTGATTGTGTCTTCTTTATTAGTAAGTGGTAAGCCATCTTTAAAATTAATATTTTGACTTGTGTAATTAATTTCTTTTATGAATAAGAAGTCACCTTTATTTTTGATATAAAGTTTAATTACTCGCTTTGAGACGTCTTCTTTTAATACAGATTCAATTGCATTATCAAGTAGATTTGAAAATAGACTATAAGTTTCAAAATCTTTAAATGGAAGATTAAGATCACTATCGATTGAATGAAATATTTTAATATTATTTCCTTCACATAACATATTTTTTTCAGTAAGAATTGTATCGAGAGCATAACTACTTGTTTTGATAAGCGTATGGACTGATTTAATGCTCTTTTTAATTTCTTTTATATATTCTTTATCGACGCCTTGAGATTCAAGATTTTTAATATTCTTTTTTAAATCGTGATATTTAATGTTAAGTTGTTTTGTTAGATTGTTGAGCTAATTGATATTGCCTTTTTTCTTTTTCAAGTAAATTTTGAAGAATTAAATTTTCACTACGCTTTGTATTAATTTTATTTACATAAAACATGATAATTAATAAAAGCAAACAGCATAACGAAGCATAATATGGTATCCATTTTGAATAATCAGAAAATCTTTTATTAGAAAGGAAGAAGACGATAGATAGTCCACCAATATTAATTATTAAAAGTGGAACACTAAGTTCTTTAAAATCATATTCATCTTTTGGCTTTAAATGTTTACTAAAGAAATAAAATAATACGATACCTATCGCATAAAATATGTATGATTTAATTATAGTATTAATCCGCAATCTATATATTTTTAAATCTTGACCTTGAAGAATTTTAGTAAAATATTGATCAACAAAAAAAACGATATTATCCATTAAATGTTGTAGAAGCCATCCAGCACATGTGTAATAAAATACAGCAAACCAAGGTATGTCATAAATTCCATACATCAAAGCGCAAATTAAGAAATAATATAATAAAAAATAGTAAAGATTATATGGAAATATAAAAAGTATTAAAAAATATAGACCAATAATTAATGATAGCCCAACCGTTAAAGATACATACCAATATTTTCTTTTTTTAAAATTCATGAAAATCAAAAATGAGCAAATTAAATCGACAAGAATTAATTCAAGTAATTTAAATTGCCCCATGTGTTGATAGTAGAATATTTTCATAATATTAAATCTTAGAACTATAAAAACTATTTAATTCATCTAGGAATTCTTTTTTACGTGATCTAGAAATTTTGAGTTCTTCGTTATTAAATAAAACAACGTATTCTTCTTTTATTCCTTTTATAACGTCAGGATTTACATAAAAGCAATGGTTACATTTTAAAAAGCTATCTTTAGGAATGGAATTTATAACATTTGTTAAAGTATTTCTTTGTGTAATTGTTCTTTCTTTTAAGTGAAAATTTACAAATTTACCATTACTTTCAATATAATAAATTTCATCTAAATTTATTCGATATTTTCCATCAACAGTACTAATAATGATAAAATTTTTATTTTGTTTATTTAATATATCAAGTGATTTATTCAAAGCTATTGAAAGATTATCTGCATCAATAGGTTTTACTAAATAATCTAATGCGTGATATTTATATCCATCAAGAGCAAACTGAGAATAATTTGTTGCAAATATTAAAATAGCAGATTCATTAACTTTTCTAATTGAATTTGCTACATTTAATCCGCTAATTTGTGGCATATCTATATCTAAGAAAATAATTTGAAAACTTTGAGCAAATTTTTCAATAAATTCAATTGGATTTGTAAAAGAAACAACTTCAAAAGGAGTATCTTTTATGGCTTCATCATTTGAATTTTCAAAAAAATTAGTAATTTTAGTTTTTAAGTCATTACAATAAATTTTTTCATCATCGATAACTGCAATTTTTAACATTTTAAATACCAAAATTTCTTTTGATATTTTATCAAAAATGAATATTTATATCAATTTTTTGAGCTAGAACAGATAGAAACCCCTAATAATTAACGAAA
Organism: uncultured Mollicutes bacterium; assembly: GCA_900545015.1. Taxonomy (GTDB): domain Bacteria; phylum Bacillota_I; class Bacilli_A; order RFN20; family CAG-826; genus Onthovivens. Next base: position 20,672 of record UQXJ01000011.1, read on the forward strand.
AATTAATATTTGGTAAAAAAATACCATATTATGCTTGAAATGGAGTTAATAATAGTGTTAAATTAAATTGTCAGTTGGACTGACTATATTAATAATGGAAATTTTAAAAGATAAGAAAACTAGAAAAGATATTAATAAAGAAAAAGTGATTAAAGCAGCACTAAAGTTTTTTAGTGAAAAAGGAATTGAAAATTCTAAAGTGAGTGAAATTGCTGAATCAGTTGGCTTAACTGAACGAAGTGCTTTTCGTTATTTTGAAACAAAAAATGATTTAGTATTAGCTAGTGCACTATATTTTTGGAATAATGCTGTTTTAAATATTAATAATAGTCTTTTAAATGAAAATTATGATAATTTAAATGGTTTAGAAAAAATAAGAATCATATTAAGTAAGTATGGAGATTTATATCATACTTCAAAAAAAGAACTAATTTTTTGTGATGAAGCTGAAACATATTTAAATAGAATTGAAAAAGCTGCGTTATTAAAACGCAGGCCACCTTTAAATTTAGAACAAAGTAACGATCCACTCGCTAAAGCTATTAGAGAAGGCCTTAAGGATGGATCTATTAAAAATATAAAAGAAATAAATTTGATTTATTTAAATACATATGATGCTCTACTTGGTTTTATTCAAAAGTTGTCCTTAACTGATGAATTATTATCAAATGAAGATGCGAATTTAAGATTAAAATTATTCATTAATTCTTTAATTAAGATGTATGAATAGACATAAAAAGGAGATAAAAATGGAAAATAATTATGATGTTATCGTAATTGGCGGAGGAAATGGTGGACTTGCTTCAGCAGCTTCTTTTGCTTGTAGCGGAAAAAGCGTAATTTTATTTGAAAAGCACAACATACCTGGAGGCTGTGGAACTTCATTTACAAGAGGTCGTTTTGAATTTGAAGTCGCTTTACACCAATTATCCCATATGGGAACAGAAGAAAAACCAGGGGAATTAAGAAAACTTTTTAAACGCTATGGTATTTTAGATGAGATCGAATGGATTGAAATTAAAGAATTATATAGAGTTAATTTCCCTGACGGAACAGGAATAAGCCTTCCTACATCAAGAAAAGGATGCGAAGAACATTTATCAAAACTATTTCCAGAAGAAAAAGAAGGAATTTATAAATTTTATAATATCGTTTATAAGTTTTTAGACGAGGCAAATGCTTTTGCTGCTAAAAGCGCAGCTTCAACTGGTGAACCTGGTGCACTTAAAAAAGTATTATGAAATTTGGCTTCCCTAAAATTTATCCAACACTTGCAAAATATGGATTAAAGAGTACACAAGAAGTACTTGACGAATGCTTTAAAAATAAGAAGTTACAAATGGCTGTATCAACTTATTGGTGTTTTATGGGCATGCCACCATCAAGATTCCCTTTTTCTATTTTAGCTAAATGTATAGGATTCTATTTAGAAGATAAACCTTTCTATTTAAAAGGAACATCTATGATGATGAATCAAGCAATTGCTGAAAGTGTTAAAAAACATGGTGGTGTTGTAAAAACAAGCACAAGAATTAAAAAGATTATTGTTGAAAATGGTATTGCTAAAGGTGTTATCGATGAATTTAATAATATCTATTATGCTAAGAAAATTATTTCAAATATCTCTCCACATGCAACTTATGGAAACTTAATTGATGAAAATGAAATTCCTGAAGAAGCAAGAGAGTATTTAAAACCTTATACAGTTGGAATTTCTGCAATTACTTGTTTTATTGGTTTAGATTGTACTCCTGAAGATATTGGTTTTAAAACTTCATTTACTTTAAATTATAAATCAATGAATCCAAATAAAGATTTTGAAGATGCATATAAATTATTACCAGAAAACGATGTTTTAGTTGCAACTTGTTACACTGTTGATGACCCAAGTGTTTCGCCGGTTGGTACATCAGTTATTACAGCAGGCACATTAAAATATGGTGAAGCTTGGGAAAAATTAAATCCAGAAGAATATTTTAAAGCAAAGCAAGAAGCAGGTAGAAGAATTGTTGCTCTACTTGAAGAACTTTATCCAGGAATTAAAGACCACATTGAAGAAATGGAAATTGCTACACCACTAACACATATGCGTTATTTAGGACATCCAGGCGGAGCAATTTATGGATATGAGCAAGATTTAAATCAATCTGTTTTCTTCTTCCCAACCGAAAGCAAAATTAAGAATTTAGAATTTGCATCAGGATGGGTAAATGCATGTGGTTTTGGCCCAAACTATACATACGCTGATAAAGTTACAAATAGACTATTAAAGGAGATGAAATAATATGGCAAAAAGAGGAATTAAAGAGACACTTCTTTCTACATTAGTTCATGGAGAAGAAGTACTTAATAATATTGATGTAATGCGTAGAGTTAATCGCGATAAAATCAGTGCTACACCAACAGATTCTCCAAGTAAAAGACTTCATCCAGAAGAATTGTCATTAATAGTTAATGAAATTATTGATACTCAAAAAGGCGCAAAAATATTTAGATTAGTATCTAAAGATGGGTATTTACCACCATTTTTAGCTGGTCAATATATTAATGTTATTTTTGATATAAACGGAATTAGAACAACTAGACCTTATAGTTTATCAAGTTCACCAAAAGAAAGAAGTTATTATGAAATTACAGTAGCTGAAGTTAAAAATGGCTTTGTAAGCGACTTCATGCTTAATAAAGTTAAGGTTGGAGACTCACTTATAACAAGCGGTCCAAGTGGACATTTTGTATATAATGCTGCTTTCCATAAAAATAAATCTTTATTTTTAGCAGGCGGCTCATCAATTACTCCATTTATGTCGATGATAAGAGAAATCTTATTAAGTGGAGAAGATAGAGATGTAGTTTTACTTTACGGTTCAAGAACATTAAATACTGCAATTTATCATGAAGAACTTGTCAATTTCGCTAACGAATTTAAAAACTTTAAATATCAATTAGTTTTAAGTGAAAAAGAACCTAATTGGAACGAGGAATTTGGCTTCCTTGATGAAGGTTTAATTAAGAAATATGCTCCTGATTATAAAGAAAGAACAGCTTACGTTTCAGGTCCAAATGTTATGCATAATTTCTGTAAAAATGCTTTATTAAATTTAGGACTTAAACAAAAAGATATTCGTGATGAGGTATTTGGAAATATTTCAGATGTTACTAAAGAAGCTGGATGGCCAAGTGAAATTAAAGCTGATGAAGTATTTAAAATAAAAATAGGAGATAAAGTTATTGATGCTAAAGCGAATGAATCAGTTCTTGTAGCTTTAGAAAGAGCAGGAGTTAGAGTTAATGTCTGCTGTCGTTCTGGTGAGTGTAGCTTATGTAGAGTTAAACTTCTTAATGGAAAAGTTTATTTTGCTAAAGGAATGCTCTTGAGATTAGCAGATCAAAAATTTAATTATATACATTCATGTAAATCCTATCCAATTAGCGATTTAGAAATTGAGTTATAAGTAAAACAAAGGGTCTTCAAATTAACGAAGACCTTTTAAAATACCTAAAAACTATGCAAAAATGCACTATTTAACTTTTTAAGAGTAAATTTAGGTGGCTATTTAGCCTTGAGATTTTCAAGTCTATAAATTTGGTTTAATATCAATTTAAGTAATTTGTGCATTTTCATTTAAGTGATTTGTGGTATTTCATTTAAGTAATTTGCGATAAAAAGAAAATTTTTAGAAAAAAATATGAAGCACTAGGAGCAAAGATATATCAAATTACTCTTTAGAAATAAAATGTATGCTAGTCTAATATAAGCATAAAATATTGAACTTGAAATTGGATTTGGTAAAATAAATTGCTTACTTTTTTATAAAAAAAGTAATGGCAAAATTTGTAACAATATTAGATTTACGTATATGAAAAAGAAAATTAGTTTGTTCCTTGGAGTTTTATTTTTAGATTTAACCGCATTTTTGATATCATCAACTTGCGTTTCTTTATCATGGTTTAATAAAGGGTTTAATGTAAAATTTGATAATCAAACTGGTAAAAGTTTAGCTAATTATTTTGCTAGTGGTGATGGAACAAAAGACAATCCATATACAATTACTGAATCGATCCATTTTTATAATTTCGCATGGTTGCAATATTTAGGCGAATTTAATAAAACAATAAAAAAAGATAATATAGATGTAATAGATCAAAAATATTTTAAATTAGGCAGTAACGTTAATATGAATGGCCTTGTCGTGCCACCTGTTGGAACAAGTGAGTATGCTTTCGTAGGTAATTTTGATGGCGGAGAATATGTTGTTAATAACTTGACGGTTAGTAATAATTTTGATGATTTTTCTTGGAAGCATCCTAGTGTAGTTACCAAAGCTGATTTCGATAAGAAGAATATTAATATACTTGGAGCTTTTGGCGTTGTTGGCAACGATGAAGTTAACAATCCAGATAAAAAAAGTAAATATAATTTAACTGAAAATGGCATTACATCACCAATTAATTGTTTAAAAAATTTATATTTAGATAATGTAACGATTAAATCTACTTCAAATCAGTTGTTAATAGGAATTATTGCAGGATATGTAAACGGATGCATAGAAACTTGTGGCGTTCATTATTCAAAATTAGAGATAGCTAATGGAACTCAATATATTTCAGGAAATCAAATTATTAATTTAAATTCGAATATTAATAATTATATAAATAATAATATAAGTAATTATGCACTTTTAGGTGCATACAATAATGATAGCTATTATTGGGATGGAGAGCCTGGATTCGGTGGAAGTGGAAATGATTTTGGAGGTAGTATTGACATCTATAATTTGGATAGACGAATAGTCAATATAAATTCTCGTTCTGATACAGTTTCTGATACAAATTTTAGTAATTATAAGACATATACAAATGCAAAATTTAATTTAGTTGATGTTTCAAACTTCGGTAAAACTATCACAGAGGGGTATAATACTTCAAATGCAACATCTATTAATGAAGGCTCTTTTTTACCGTTAAATGTCGATTTATCTAAAATTGATGATTACGGCAACACAACATTGAGTTCGAGCGAAACTATCTTGCCTAACAACACAGGATATATAGTAGGTGGTGGTTCTAAAACTGCTACTGGAGGTGCTATTAAGATTCAACGTATAGCAGTGGATAAAACAAGTAATAGATTAGATAAATTTTTTATAGGAAGTAGTACAGATGCAATCGATGCTAGTAATATAGCATTCTCCTATTGGGATCAAAAACACAAGAAAACTATAAGAATAAAAGATAAAGAAAATTATTTAAATTTTCAGAATGATGATAAGGATTTCATCAAAAGCACAGACTTAGCTTCTTCTAGATATGATAGCGTCAAAAAAGATATTTTAGAAATATTAAAAAATAATAGCTTGCCTAACACGAAATTTGCTTCGCCATTATTATTTTTTAATAAGACTAACAATTCAACTACAAGCGATAATATCGCGACTTTAAAAGAAGCTTATATTTGTGGAAGTCAACCTAAATTAGATTATCAAATGTATAAAGGTGGAATAAACTTTACTTTAACAAAATCAGGTGCTGTTACTTTTGTTATGCCTACGATTCGTGATGATAAATCAGAGTTATTTAACTTATATTCGGTTCAAAGAGATTCTAATTATAAGATTATAGGCTCAACCGAATTATCTAATAAACTTCCTTCTACAGGTAAACAATTACTACCTAATAGGATTTATTATTGCGAGGTTTCTTTAGAAAAAGGAGATTATTTTTTAGGAGCTACCAGTTCAACAGCTGTTCCGTATTTTATGTATCTAGATATTGGCGCGAGTGGTTCATCAACAACTACCGATCCAAAAAAACCCTTAAAAAATGTTGATTTTGTTGATGCTGCCGGAGAAGGAGAAAATAAAAAGTTAAATAAAGTAGACCCTAATAATTTATCTAACGTTGCGTTCAAAATTTCAGGTACTTTTGATAATAACTATTCTTATTATTTTAGACGTAGAGGTGATATAGTTTACTATTCTTCTTACTGTGTAGATGTTCGCTTATTCAATTTTATTAAGCCATCAAACACCGGCAAAAAAGAAAAATCAGATTCTGATTGTGAAATTAGTGTTGAATAATTAATCACTAAAAGTAATGCGATTTTCACTTACTTTACATGATAATTCAAATGATGAATAAGTAGTGATTTCTGTTTTTTCCCAATTTTCTTTATGAAATACAAAATAACACACATCTGTTACAACGAAGAACATATTTTTAACATTAACTTTCAGTTCAAAATTAATCTTGTCATAAGTTCCATTGTCTTTTTTACTTTTTAGATAATCATCTTTTGAAAATGAGATTAATACATTCTCTCTATAGCTGCCTTCTTTAAGCGGGTCGATACTAAAAACAGAAAAATAATATTTTGTATCTAAAGTTACATCTCGTTGAGCGTATGTGTATCCTTTAATTACATCACCATCATTTAAAGTTGAAGGAAATGAATAAACGATTTTAACTGAGTCATTAGGAATATTTCCATTTCCTACACCTTGGTCGATTTCATGAGAGTTTCCACAACTTGTAATGCTCATTAATACTATTAAAGAGATGCCTAACTTGTTTAAAAATTTTCTTTTCATAATGTGCCCTCTTTGTATTTATTGTATACAATTTTATAGAAATTTTAAGCGATATTTTTTTGTAAAATTTAACAATAATAATGTAAATTTAAGGTTAATTAATTTATTTACAGATAATTCTTTTAGCGTAAGAGATAAACTGTGAGATTTGTCTCATTCTAAAATATGATTCATATATTTGAAGAAGTACCTCAGTTTCTTCAACATATTCATCAGTGACTTTAATATATTTATTGATGTATTTTTTCTTACTTGTTAAATAAATACCTGCGTAAGCCATAGTAAGATAATAAATTATGGAGTTTTGATAATCACCACAAAACCCTGAATAATAGGTTGTCCGCTTACTCAATCCTCTATCAGCTCGAGCACTTAGTATAGAAGTATAGTTTATATAAAGACCTTTAGCGGCTTTTAATGTTATGTCTTCGAAATATTGAAAAGCTAAATCTTTTGTAAGTTCATCAACCACTAATTGAAGTGATTTGACTTCTTTCGCTTTTTCTTTTCTTTCTTTTTTAAGAGTTACTAATTTTTCTAATGTTTTTTTACTTACAACATCAATATCGATTTTCAAAATCTTTTTATCAATTCTTTCTAACTCTTTTGTTAGAACTTTTAACTCTTTATTTTTTTCAATTAAGGGTGATACATCAATAGCTTCCATATTTATACCTTTCTTTCTTTTAACTTCTTATATTTTTTCACATCAACATTAAGATTGCATTAAGATTTAAAAAATAATCAAAAAAATTACTCAAACCACCTGTCGTATTATATGAAGGCGGTGAAATCTAAAATATCTAGATTCTTCTTTAATAATTATTACGCACTTTATTAAAGATTAATGATAAAAAGAATGAGAGTTAGTTTAGAGAAACGCTAACAGTTATTTGAGTTTTATAAATCGCAATTGCTAAGGAATTAAAAATATTGCGACCATCAATGAGGTTGTTGATGCAAAAGTATTAAAACTTAAAGTAAAAAGAAAGGAGATTTTTATTTACCGTTAACATCTATAGAAAGGAGGTATAACAAAAACATTCTTATTACATGAAAATAGATATTTCAAATAACAATTGAGTAATTATTTTGTGGATTATTGTTACAATAATGCCTACCTTTATTCTATTGCTTTAAATGCGTTTATGCAAACTAATAATTGTATTTTTGATTTTATAATTAATCGAACAATAGTAAAATTAAGAAGCTCGAGGAGAATTAAATATGGCAAAAGTAATGTTTACAAGAGATATTTCTAGCGAAGGAATTTTAAGATTATATAAAACTTTTGGAGTTAAATTAAATGGAAAAATCTTAGCAAAAGTACATAGTGGTGAAAAAGGTAATCAAAATTTCTTACACCCTTCTTTATGGAATGATTTAATTAAAGAACTTGATGTAACTTTATGTGAATGTAATACAGCATATGAAGGAAGTAGAAACACAAGTGAAAAACATAAAGAAACTTTAAAAGAACATGGTTGGCTAGATTATAAATTTGACCTTCTTGATGAAACTGGGCCTGATGTCGTATTAGATATTCCTAATGGAAAAACAATTAAAAAGAATTATGTTGGTAAAAACATTATGAATTATGATTCATTAGTTGTTTTTACACATTTTAAAGGACATCCAATGGGTGGATTTGGAGGCTCCTTAAAGCAACTTTCAATCGGCTTTGCTTCAAGTTATGGAAAAGCTTATATACATGGAGCAGGTTGCCCAGAAGGAAATTTCTGGGCAACAAAACAGGAAGATTTTATTTCTAGTATGGCTGATGCAGCTTATTCAGTAGACAAACTTTTTAAAGGCAAAGTTATTTATATTAACGTTTTAAAGAATATGAGTGTTGATTGTGATTGCTGCGCTGTTGCAGAAGATCCATGCATTGACGATATTGGTGTTTTAATTTCTACTGATCCAGTTGCAATTGATAAATGTTCGCTTGATTTAATAAAGGCAAGTGGTGATAAGGGACTTCCACATTTCTTAGAAAGAGTAAATTCTAAAAAAGGTGAATTAATTTTAAAAGATAGTGCTAAACTTGGAACTGGCAGCTTAGATTACGAATTTATTGATATTGATCAACGATAGAGATTTAAAATTATTGTAATTTTTAAATAATTAATTATTTACTAATAAAACTCTTATTAATCTTGTAAAATGAAGTGAAAAGAAAACAGGAGAAGTTTTTAAAATGGCAAAATTTCTAGTTACAGGTGGGGCAGGATTTATTGGAAGCAACTTTTTAAATATTATGGTTAAAAAGTATCCTTCTAATTTTTATGTGTGCCTTGATGCGTTAACTTATGCTGGGAATCTTGGAAATATAAAAGATGTCTCTCTATTACCAAATTTTAAATTTGTTCATGGGAATATTTGCGATAAAAATCTTGTTCTTACACTATTTGAAATTGAAAAATTTGACTATGTAATTAATTTTGCTGCTGAAACTCACGTTGATAAAAGTATAAAAAATCCTGAAAAATTTATTGAAACAAATATTACTGGAACAATGGTATTACTTGAAGCTTCAGTTAAATATGGTGTTAAAAGATTTCATCAAATATCTACTGATGAAGTCTATGGAGACTTACCTTTAGAATATAAAGGAAAAGGATTTAATGAAAATTCAGCTTTAAATCCATCTAATCCTTATAGTGCTTCCAAAGCTAGCGCTGATTTACTTACACTTGCTTACGCTAGAACTTATGGACTCGATGCCACTATTTCTAGATGTTCAAATAATTATGGACCTCGTCAATTTAGTGAAAAATTAATACCATTAATCATAAAAAATATAAAGGAAGGAAAAAATATTCCGATTTATGGTGATGGAAATAATGTAAGAGATTGGATATATGTTGGCGATCATTGCGAAGCTATAGATTTAATTATTAATAAAGGAAGAAGTGGACAAATTTATAATATTAGTGCACATTACGAACTTGCTAATATTAGCTTAGCCAAACTAATAATTAATAAATTTGGATTAGATGATGAACGAATCACATTTGTTAATGATAGATTAGGACATGACCTTAGATATTCTTTAGATACTGAAAAAATTGAAAATGAATTAAGCTGGCATCCATCAGTTTCTTTTGAAGAAGGCATCGAAAAAACATTAAATTGGTTTAATAAAAAAGGCGAATGATTGTCATTCGCCGAATAATTATAAGCAATTATTTAATGCTAATTAGAAGTTTTGCATCTAATTCTTTTTATCAAACTTACAATCAATTTATAAGAAAGGAAAGATAATATTCCTGATATAATTCCAAATCCTAATCCAGCTAAAACATCTGTTGTGTAGTGATGAGATAGTAGGATTCTAGTGAATCCCATTAAAACTGAATATATGGAGAAGAAAACTATATATGATGTATAAAATTTTCTGTTAAATTTGTCATCTATTGATAAACACACAAGGCTACTTAAACAAATAAAGCTTGAGAAAGTGTGTCCACTTGGAAATGAATTCTTTCCAGGGATAATGCCATAAGGGACACCGCCATTATTTTGTACAGACACTAATTGAGTAACTAAATCTGGAACAGCATATGGTCTAGCTCTTGAAAAAATGTTTTTTAGAATAACATCATTTATAACTAATGAAAAAACAAGTGATATACCAAATACAATCCCAATTTTTCTTGTCTTCTTTGAAAATAAGAAAAGTATAGCTACTAAAATTAAAAATAGTCCTAAATCGCCAAAACTACTAAAGCCAATAAAGAAATTTTTAAGAGCTTGTGGCATAGAGTCAAAAAGTTTAGATAAAGCGATCTCAATAGAATTATCAAAACTATTTGACCAAACTGTATTTAATATCATAAATAGTCTCCTTTTACACTAAATTAATTAAAATGTTTATGATTTGTAGGCTTTTTTGAGTTAAATGTTCTTTTTCTAGTTGCGACATCTTTAGATGCTTTAGGCTTTTTGTGACTTATAGGGTCTTTTTCTCGACCGTTAGAAATTTCACAATTAATTTGTCTATTGTTAAATTTAGCATTAGAAATATTGCTTAAAATAGCGTTTCCTAAATTTTCTTTTACTTCAAAAAATGAGTATGATGGAAGCATTCTAACTGTAGCAAAATCTTGTTTTTTAAGTGTAGGCAAGAATGTTCTTAATACGTTAATTAAGCCATCTTCATCAAGATCATCCATTTTTCCTAAATTAATAAAATAACGTTTTGTGTCATAAATTTTATTTATTCTTTTAGTTTCAATCTTTCCTTCATCTTTATGAAACTTGTTATTTAATTTAACGTTTCTAATTGATTTAAGATTACTTTCATCTATTGATCTTAAAAAGCTTGCTGCTAAATCTATAACATCAACTTTATATTTTTTAGAATAATCATTAATTTCTTTTTTATATGACTCTAAAGTTTCACTATCGTTTCTTATGTTTGTAATTAAATTTTCTACTGTCATTATTTTTCTCTCTTTCTAGGCGTCTAGTATAGCATAAAAGTTGTTGAATCATAAATTTTAAAAATATTTTTAATCAAATATGCAACAAATTTAGACTAATTGAACTCAAAAATTTGCTTCATTTAATACTTTTTCTTTAATAATTATAGTAGAATATTAAACGTATGGATGAATGCATTAAAAAATTATTTGAATATATTGAAAAAATAGGAAACTTCAAACTTCCTAATTACGAATTGTTGCCTTCTATTCCTTTATATATGGAACAAGTCACAAAATATATAAATATGAGTCTTGCACCATTAGTTAATGATGACAATTCTTCTTTGATTACTGGTTATATGGTTAATAACTATGTTAAAGCTAAAATTATTAATCCACCAAAAGACAAACAATACGATGATGAACATATCGCTTATTTAATTTTTATTACCTTACTTAAAAATAGTGCTTCATTAAAGGATATAGCAACTTTTATTGAACTTGATAAAGAATTTATTAAGGATAGAAAAGATCTTTATAACTTTTATAAGAAACTTCAAGAACAAATTCTTCAAGAAACTCAAAGTGATATTTTTAAATTATTTAAAGAATATAACTTAAATGCTGAAGAAATTGAAAATGCTCCTGTTCAAAACGCAGAAGAAGGCCAAAAAGAAAATAAAGAAAATAAAAAATTTAGCAAAGAGGTTAGAGAATTTGCTCGTATAGCTTTAAGACTTTATATTGAAAGTGAAACTAGAAAGATTGTTGCTGATACAATTATGAAATATGTTAACAATTCTGTTCTTCCTGAACAGGTTATGAAAGATAACAAGAAAGAAGAACAGTTTGAAATAAGAAAGCTTGAAGAAGAAGCTAAAAAACTAGGAAATAGAAAGTAGAGGATTTATGAAAGTTTTAGTTACAGGCGGCTTAGGTTTTATTGGCAGTCATACCGTTGTAAGTCTTATTGAAAATGGCTTTGATGTTGTTATTGTTGATAATCTCTACAATGCAAAAATGGCAGCTCTTGATGGAATCGAAGCAATTACTCATGTAAGGCCAATATTTTACAAAGTTAATTGTGAAGATGAAGAAAAAATGGATGAAATCTTTAAAAAAGAAAAAGTCGATTCAATTATTCATTTTGCTGGCTATAAAGCAGTTGGCGAAAGTGTAAAGAAACCATTAATGTACTATTCAAACAATTTATGCACGACATTTACTTTATTAAAATTAATGGATAAATATGGTGTCAAGAATTTAGTATTTTCATCATCTGCAACAATTTATGGTGTTCCAGATTCAGTACCATTAACAGAAGAAGCTCCAAGAAAGAGTGCAACATCACCTTATGGTGAAACAAAAGTTATGATTGAAAGAATTTTAGAAGACATAAGTTTTGTTAATCCTGATTTAAATGTTGCAGTATTAAGATACTTTAATCCAATAGGCGCTCATAAATCAGGACTTCTTGGTGAAGATCCAAATGGAATTCCAAATAACTTATTACCTTATATAAATAGAGTTGCATGTGGATTATTAAAAGAAGTTCACGTTTATGGAAATGATTATCCAACCGCTGATGGAACTGGTGTTAGAGATTATATTCATGTTTGTGACTTAGCTTATGGACACGTTCTTGCTTTAAAGAAACTTGCTTCAAAACCTGGACTTGTTGTTTATAACCTTGGAACCGGAAAAGGAACAAGTGTTTTAGAAGTTATTAAAGCCTATGAAGAATCTACAGGAATTAAAATTCCTTACGTAATTGAAGGAAGAAGACCTGGTGATGTTGCTATTAACTATGCAGCAACTGATAAAGCATATAAGGAACTTGGATTTAAATGCCAATATACAGTTAAAGATGCTTGTTTAGATGGTTATAATTTCCAAAAAGCTGAATTAGAAAGAAAAAAACATCAATAAAATATGAGAATACTTTATGTATTAAGTGGAATACCAGGTAGCGGAAAAACTACCTGGGCCAATAAGTTTCAAAAGAGTCATAAGAATACTTTTATTGTTTCAAGTGACGAAATAAGAAAAGAACTTACTGGCGCATATCAAAATTTTAAAGAAGAAAATAAAGTCTGGTCTTTATATTATTCTAGAATCAATGAATATTCTTTATTAAAAAATGATGCTAATATCATTTGCGATTCAACGGCATTAATTGATGAATATAGGCTATTACCACTTAATTATAAAGGCAAATATGATAAAAAAGTTTTAGTTTACTTTAATGTCTCTCCTTCAATTTGTAAAAGCAGAAATGAAAAGCGAGAAAAAGAAAAAAGAGTTATTGAAACTGTTATGGATACAATGATTAACTCAAATCAATATCCTAAAGAAGAAACAATTAAAAAATTTGATGAATTTTTAATTATAAATAAATAATTTCCGAGTAGACAAATGGTAAAGTCGAGTGTCTCTGAAACACTTTCTTATAGGTTCGAGTCCTATCTCGGAAGCCAAAATTAAACGTATATGCTGATGCTAATAGTAGTGTTGGCATTTTTTATATATAGAGCAAAATATAGCGAAAATATCAATTTTAAATGAATTTTAGTGTTTAGTAGAAGTGATTTAAAAGGGATTTTAGTAAAAATATGAATGACTGTATTTATGCTAGTAAACGACTAAATAAGGGGCTGCACTAATCAACGCCTAAATGTTCCCTATAAAAAACTTGCATAATAATCTAAAAGTGATATCGATTACGAATATCATAATGATGAATATGGTTTTACTTTTATTTTTAATCGTAACATTGAATTCTTAAATGGTAAGATAAATGGTAAGATAAATGAAAATGAAAAGCAAGTGATCACCATTTTATGTTTTTTTTGATTGCTGTGTATTTTTTTAACTCGTATAATTAAAAAGAGTTATTTTATGAAGATAAGAAAAAGAGTCAAAACATCGAATATTATTGCTTTTTCGGAAATATTTTTTATAGGTCTTACGATTACCACGACCCTTTTTTATTACTTTTATAGTAAAAGTAGTTTAGTTAATGCTGAATTAAATAGAATCGAAAATAACTCAGCTCAGTTTTCTAAAAAAATTAATAATGATTTCTCGAGGTGTATAGAAACTTCACTTAGAATTTTTAATCGTAAAGAAACAAGACTATTATCATCTCATCATTATGATTCTTTGGAAGATAATTATGGTAAAAGTGTTGCATTAAATAATCTGATTACTGTTTTAGATGATGTTTGTATCAATTCTGAATTAATTGAAACTGCCGCAATAAAATTCCCAGAATATAAAATTTATAAAAGCGAAATTGTTTATCCTGAATCTTATAATTTTCTAGACAAGAAAGATATCGAATACTTATTTAAAACTCTTTCGACAGATGAATATAATTACTCCATGGAGTTTTATAACAATAAATTATTCTTTTTGGCCTCAAGTGGAGCAGAACTTAAAACTTCTATGATAATTGCTTTTAACAACAATTACTTTTTTGATGAATTCAATCGTGTTCTTGGCGGAGAGTACCAAATGAATTTCAATTTAATCGAAGATAAAATAATTCTATCTTGTTTTGATAACGTACCTAATCCAGAAAATTACCTTAATAGTGGTATTTTCAAGGAAGCGAAAAAACTAGTTTCAAATAATTTATATATTTCAATTAGTGTCAACGAATCTTTTTATGTTCTTTACGTTCAAGACATTCATAGAAACACAAATATCAATGCAATTCCGCTATCACCAATTGTTGCAAGTATAATTATATTAATTATCTTTGCTGCCCTAGGTGTTTTCTTAATGTATTATTTTACTATTAGACCTATTTTATATTTAAAAAATAAAATGATTAGCATTGGTGGTGGTAATTTAGATACTAGAATTGACAAAAAAATCAGTACTGATTTTCAAATTCTATTTGATAATTTTAATTTGATGGCGGAAAGTTTATCGAGGTATGTTAATGATAATTACATTATGCAACTCTCGTTAAAGGAAGCGGAATTTAAACTTTTGGAATCACAAATCAATCCTCACTTTCTTTATAATTGTTTTTCGACTTTAAATTTTTTATGTAAATCTAGTGACAATAAATTAGCTATAAAATTTTCTAAAGCTTTATCCAGTTACTATTACTATATTCAAAAGAATAAAGAAATGTTTGCTTCGCTAGAAAACGAATTGGATTTTTTAAATAAATATATCGAGATTCAACAAATGAGATTTAATAATCGTGTTGAAATAATAAGGGAAGGTGAGTTAAAAGAGCATAAAGATTTAATGGTACCAAAACTAATTTTTCAACCAATTGTTGAAAACTCTTATAAATATTGTTTCTCAGAAACTGAATATTCGGGTAAATTATTTATTAAAATAGAAGAGATTACAAATTATGTTAGGATTACGATTTATGATAATGGTGTAATAAGTAATGATCAATTTGATGAAATTTGTAAAAAAATTAAACCTTCAAATGAAGAAGTGAGTGCTATTTATAATGTTTATAGTCGATTAAGAGGTACTTCCGAAGGAAATAACACATTAATTTTAGGTTTATCTGATAATAATAATTTATTAAATGTATTCTATTTCAAAACAGGGGAGAAAAAATGTTAAAAATTGCGGTTATTGATGATGAGATGATTATTGCAGATGGGTTTACTGATTTATTTAAAAATGCATTTTTTGGTGTTGAATTTAAAACATTTTATAAATCCAGAGATTTATTAGAATATAGCGAAAACAATCAAATTGATATTTTAGTTTGCGATATTGATATGCCTGTAATTAACGGAATCAAATTAGCAACAATGTTAAAAGAGAAAAATAAATCTTTAAAGGTTTTATTCTTAACTGGGATGAACACTTTCGATTATATTTATTCTTCTTCGAAAGTAGAAGATTCCACATATGTTTTAAAAATGGAAGATGATGATGTAATTATTAATAAACTTCAAAAACTAATCAACTTAAAAAATGAAGAGCTCGAAACTTCAAAATATTACAACTCTTTAAAAGAACTAAACGATCTTCAACATTCAAAGATTAAAACTAATGTCTTGAAACATGTTTTTAATCATGAAGATATTGAGATAGATAAATCATTTTTCGAAAATAAATCGATTATTTATTTAAGAATTGACACTCAATTAGATAAAGATAAAGAAAACGAATTGAAATCTCTAATAGCTAAATATTTTAATATTTCAATCAATGAAATAGTTTTAATTGCCTCAAGAACCTATGCCTTTTTGTACTCACTTTTCGATATGAATCAGGATTATGAAGAAAAATTAAATGATTTTGTTAGAAGCGTCTACTCTAAATTTGGAGTTAAATGCAAGATTATTTATACTGCGAATTCTTATCAAGTAAGCGAAATTAAGCAAATGCAAAATCAAGTTATCTCTAATTTTTTACTTTTAGATTACCAAAAAAACTTTATCAGAATTTTTGAAGAATTATCTTTATTGCATAAAATAAACGAAAAAGATGAAGTGTTAGTTTTAATCGATAAATACTTGAATGAACATATTGGTGCAGAAACATCTTTAATTGAAGTTGCAGATTATCTTCATTACAACACTTCATATTTATCGCGTTATTTTAAGAATATTACTGGCTATAATTTTAAAGATTACGTTCGAAAGATTAAATTAGATAAAGCTAAAAGATTGCTTTTACATACTGATATGAAAGTAAAAGACATTGCTAAAACATTAGGATTTGAGAGCGTGTCTCACTTTCAAAATGTCTTTAGAAAGGAAGAAAATATTACCCCTTTAGAATATCGAAGAAGCAATATTAAGCAATAAGTCAAATTTTAACAATTTTGTAAATTTTTTAAAATTTAAAACCTCCTTTTATTTGTTTAAGATAGAATTATCAAATTTACAGGGAGGTTTTTATGAATAATAAAAATAGATTTAGCGCTTTTATAATAAGCTTATTTGTCTTTGTTTTTGCTACATCATGTGCACCTACAAGTCATAATGATGGTCAAGATTACTACGATCCTGAACATCGCCCTTTTGGGAGATATGATGAGCCAGTTGTTATAAATGGGGTCATGGAATTTTTAAGCCATAATGACAGCAGAGTTCCTTCATCGATAACTCCAGAAACAAATGTCTTCATTAAAAAGTTAAAAGAAGAGATGAATATTGAATGGAGATACATGTGGAAAGTTCCTTCATCACAATATGAAAATAAACTTACAGCAACAATTTTATCAAAGAATTATCCAGATATTTTAAGATTGAATGCATCACAATATAATAATTTTTTAAAACAAGGATTATTGAAAGATTTAACTGAAACTTATAAATATGCTTCTCCTAAAGTTCAAGAATATTTAAATAGAGATCCAGAAGTTATCGAAAGATTAAAACAAGATGATGGAAAAATTTATACTATCCCTCAATACGATGACATCAAAAGAGAAGTTCCTGTCATGTATTTTAGAAAAGATTGGTTAGAAAAAGAAAAATTAAGCATCCCTAAAACTCCAGCCGAATTAAAAAATGTCTTAAAAGTTTTTAAAGAGAAATATAATGCAACTGCTGGTCTTGCGATGTCAAAATCGATTTCTGGTTCACACTTTTCTATTAATAGATACTTACAAATGTTTGGTTCTAATCCATTTTCGTTTGTTAAAAATGGTAATAATGAATTAATCGCTAGTGAAGTCACCAATGAATCCAAAAACGCTTTAACTTATTTAGCTGATTTATTTAAAAGCGGTTTATTAGATCCAAATTTCGGAAGTAATGATGCAACAATGGTGGAATCAAATGTCAAGCAACAAAAAACAGGTGTTATTTTTGGACCTTGGTGGCAATATGAATTTCCACTTGCAGATCTTTTACCTTCTCAAGATTGGGGCGCAGCTGAAATTCCTTTAGAAGAAGGAGCAAAGCTTGTTTTACCTAAACAACAAATTACTTACTATTATGTCGTTTTAAAAAAATGCAAAAATCCAGAAACATTAATGAAAATGATCAATGCCTACATTGAATGGGATGGCGCAGAAGGATGTAAAGCTGAAGATGGTTATGTTTGGAGTTGGTGTCCTACACAATTCTATGATCCTTATGATATCAACATGCAATATGTTGAAATGAATAAAAAATTAGAAACAGACCCTACTGCAAGCGGAGAACCTGATCCAAATTGGCCAAACCACCTCAAAAAATTATGGGAAGTCTATCCAGATTACCTCTCTTGGAAAGAAGACCATGGTTCAGTAAAATTCCAAGCAAATTATTTTTCAAACATTATAGGAAGAATTAATAAAGATGGCGCTTGGGCGGCAATTAATAATACATATGAAAAGAATAATTATGTCTTCAATGAATATTATTCAACGCCAACAAATGCCCAATATGATTTTGGCTCACAAATAGCTACACATACTGAAGTATACTTTGCAAAAGCAATTATGGGTGAAAAAAACACAACATCTGATTGGGACGCTTATGTCAAAGAATGGTACAACTTAGGCGGAACAGAAGTCATGGAATCAATCAACGAATGGTATAGATCCCATAAAGGCTAATTTATATGGAAAACATAGCAAAAAAATCTAAGTTTAAGATTAAGAGTTTCCACAAAAGAAATGGCCAATTGATTTGGTGGTTATTATTACTTCCAGGTTTATTACTTACATTGGTTTTTAAATATGGACCAATGTTTGGAATTACCGTGGCTTTCCAAGATTTTGGTCTTGGTAGTAGCGGCTTTTTCGGAAATGAATGGGTTGGTTTAGATAATTTTTATAGCGTTTTTAGATTAAAAGGCTTTGTTCAATCTATAAACAATACGCTCATTATTTCTTCAACCAAAATTATTTTAGGAATCGTTTTCCCTTTAATTTTGGCTTTATGCCTCAACGAGGTTGGTAAAAAATGGTTTTCTAAAATTGTTCAAACAGCATATTTCCTCCCTTTCTTCCTTAGCTGGATTATCTTAGGTGGAATTATCAATCAAATGTTCTCATATAATGGAATTGTAAATACTTTAATTGCAGCATTTGGCTTTGATAGAGTGGTGTTTTTGATAAACAATGAATGGTTTAGAACAATTATAATCTTATCTGATGTGTGGAAAGGTATGGGGTATAACATGATTATATTCTTAGCTGCCATCTCCTCTATTGATCCTTCGCTATATGAAGCGGCTGAAATTGATGGCGCTAATAGAATCCAAAGAGTCATCCATATTACTTTACCAGGAATTTTACCTACATTGGCATTAATTGCCACCTTATCATTAAACGGCTTATTAAACGGAAACTTTGATCAAGTTGTCGTCTTATATAACCCAATGGTCTATGAAAAAGGCGATATTATCGATACTTTTATCTATAGATTAGGCTTTACGGGAGATAGTAAACTCGATATATCAGCGGCTGTTGGTTTATTAAAATCAGTAATTTCATTTTTGTTAGTTGGTGGAACTTATTATTTCGCTTACAAGAAATTTGATTACCGAATATTTTAGGAGGGATAATATGAAAATTAAAGAAACAGTTTCACGAAAAATTTTCGTTGGTTGGAACTACTTTTTCTTAGGATTATTAGCCTTATTATCTTTGTTCCCTTTCGTTCATTTATTAGCTTTATCTTTTTCAAGTGATTCTTATGCTAGTGCTGGTCTAGTTGGCATTTGGCCAAAGGGTTTCACACTTGATGCCTATGCAGTTTTGATTACAAAACCAGAATTTTTTAGAGCATTTGGCGTTAGCATACTTAGAACAGTCTTAGGAACTTTATTAAGCGTTTTGGTAATTGTTTTAACTGCTTATCCATTATCAAAACCAAACAAAGTTTTTAAAGGTAGAACGTTAATTTCTTGGGTTTTTGTTTTCACTATGTTTTTTAGTGGTGGTCTAGTTGCTCAATATGTTTTATATCAATCACTTGGTTTAATTGATAACTTTTTAGTCTTTATTTTACCTGGTGCATGTGATGTATGGTTCGTATTAATGCTTATGAATTTCTTTAGAGGTATCCCAAAAGAAATAGAAGAAGCAGCAATCTTGGACGGATGCAACCAATTACAAATCTTATTTTTAATCTTTGTACCGATTTCACTTCCTAGTTTAGTAACAATTGTATTATTTACTGCAACTGGACATTGGAATTCGTGGTTTGATGGTTTCTTGTTCATGAACGATCCTAATAAATATCCATTACAATCTTATTTATATAACATGATTGAATCTAGTGATCCTGCAAAACTTGCAAGCCAATCTGGTCAATTAACACCAGACCAAATCGAAGCTTTGAAAAATATCGGTTCACAAAATGTTAGAAGTGCTCAAATTTTCTTAGGAATGTTACCAATTACATTAGTCTATCCATTCTTACAAAAATACTTTATTAAAGGCATTACAGTCGGGAGTGTTAAAGGTTAGTATGAAAAAGATATTAATAGTACCATTTTTAACATTAATTCTAAGTCCACTTAGTGGTTGTGGAAACAATGTAGATAAAACAAAATTTGATAATATCTTAGTTGTTTATGGTGGAGAAGATAGCGATCCATATAAAGGAGAATATATCAAAAAAACTTTATCTGATATTGATTTAAATAAATACAAAATCAATCTAGATATTTATTCGTTAGGTAGCGTCAGAAATTCATTTTATGATATTTTATCTAACAAAATTAGTGAAAAAAATTATAACAATGTCGTTATCGTTGGTGAAGATACATTTCGATTCACTAGAAAATTAGTTAAAGAGTATCAAGGTATAAAATTTATTGGTTTTGATACAAAAAATGATGAAGTTTTTGGAAATTTATTTAACGTAAATTATTCTTATGAAAAATTAGGATATTTAGGTGCTAAGTATTCTTTGGATTTAACTAAAACTAATAAAATTGGTTATTTGTCATCGTCATATAACAAGTTTGATAACTATAAATTATATGGATTCTTAAAATATATAGATGAAAATAATCAAAATGTAAAAGTTTTTCCAAAATATATAGAAGAAGAGATCAATTTAGATAAAACACAAGCTTATGTAAAAAAATTATTAGATAAAGATGTAGATGTTATTTATGAATCAATTTCAACCAATAACGAAGCTTTAATTAATACTAAATATGATAAAGCATTCAATATTGTTAATGGAGAAATGGATGTAAAAGCATTTGCCTCTACAATGTTAAATTTTCCAAGTTGCGCAGTCATTAAAGATTATAAAAAAGCATTCGAAGATATTTTTTCAAAAATATCCAAAGATGAAATTGTCTATGAAAGTAGTTATACGATTAATGATTTCTTAGTTAATGACGGAAAGAAAATAAAAGCTGTTGAAGATTTACCTAGTTTCACATTTAATGATAAAGAATTTGAGAATTTATCGAACAAATTTGTTATAAGCACTAGGAATGATTATTCACCAAAAGAATCGGTTTATTCGAAATATCATGAAGGAATACCTTCGTGTGCAGAAACTAATGATTGGAAATATGCTCCTAGATCAGGAGCTGATAAAGGAAGAAAACCATCTTCTTGGAAAGCGATAGGTGTATGGTCAACCATTTATCTTCAAGAAGGATTCCCTTTAATGCAAAATACGGGAATCGAATTTAAAAATATGAAGATTTATGGATATTCATCAACTAAAGGTTGGAAGCTTATTGAACACGCTAATCCTGTTGGATCTTTCTATGATGAAAATTTTAGTAATGATCAAAACTATAATTTCCAAAATAACATGTTTAACGACAAGCTTACTAAAACAACAAAGATTCTCTTAAATGAAAAAACTAAAGGTTTTAATTATCATCCGTTTGGAAATCAAAATTTATTAAGTGAATCTGGTTTAGAAGATATTGAATATGTATTATCAACACTTGATATTCGTCTTATAGATTGGTCTACCCAATTTTCAAGCGACAAAAAATATGCGAAATATGTCGCAAATGTTGGTGCTGACTGGTGGGTAGATAAAGGAGCATCATGGAAACCGGATTGGTCTGCAAATAGAGATGTTTGTGTAGGTCAATTTAGAACAATAGAAGAAGAATGGAAGACACTTTATATGTGTAGCGTTCCACCAGAATTGTTCGATACAGTTTTAAAAGATACTAGTTTCTTAAAGGAGACTAACTATTAAAAATCAAGAAAAAATTATTCATTAATATAAATTAACGTCAAAAAGGGTTGTTAAGTAGTATTTAACAACCAATCGTTCTTTGAAAACAGTGTTTATTAATTATCTATGTTAAATTTTTGATTCGTAGAAACGAGCTTGAAAGCAATTCTTAAGAACTTTCTAACTACGTGAT
>UQXJ01000012.1 GCA_900545015.1 uncultured Mollicutes bacterium
TTTCCCTGTAAAAAACGGACTTTACTCAAAACGGACTTTACATTTACAATTGACCTATTTTATTTATATAAAGATAATCTTTTTCAAAGTAAATTGAAAATGCATATTTTTTATATAAACATTGCAGATTTTATTTTAACTTTAGAGACACTAAATTAATATTTTGTCCTCATTTTTAAAGCTTTGATAGGTTAACTTTCCCTTGAAAAATGTATATTCATTGATATACTTTTGTTAGGAGGAAATGAATATGGCAAAACCAGTTGTTGATAGTGAAACATGCATTGGCTGTGGTCTTTGTGTCGGAAGCGTTCCATCAGCATTCGAATTTGATGACGAAGGAAAGGCAAAAGTCATCGGTGAATGTGAAGATGCTGAATTACAAGAAGCTATTGCAAATTGCCCAGTTGGCGCAATTTCTGAATAATTTAAATAGAAATTAAATAAAAAGTTCTCGATATTCTCGAGAGCTTTTTATTTTGCTTTATTTTAAAGAAAATTATTTTTTAATACTTATAAATTTTTTCAAGTAAGAATCTTAATGGTTTATATGCAATTAAAGTTGCACCAATTACAATTGCATCTTTAATTAAGTTGAATGGTAATAATAATACTGCAATCCTTATATCGTAATCATTTTTAATATCCCAACCAAAAATTGATCCAAACATACCAGCGATTGTTCCATCTTCCATCCCATAAAGAGATTTATAGAAAGGGAAGATTGTGTATAAATTGATTACGGTTGTAAAAAATAAATTCGCTATTAGTCCTATTCCAATTCCAACTAGCGCACCTTTAAATGTTCTGTGCTTTTGATAAATCCAACTTGCAGGAATAATAAGAGCTAACGAATACATTAAATCGCCAAGTTCACCAACGCAAAGTGTTGAAGTCATAGGCAATTTAATCAAGGTTTTTAGAATTAATTCAAAAATTCCAAGTAATGGACCATACGCTAATGATGAAATTAAAATAGGAATGTCATCAAGATGTACAGACATAAATCCTGGAGCAACAAAAGGCAATTGAAATTGTAACCCAGGTACGCAATATAAAATTGCGGCTAATCCACCAAATACGGCAGTTTGTGTAATGTAATTAATTACAACACGTTTATTCATAAAAAAAGGACCTCCAATACTTCAGGTCCAAAAAAGAAAATACTTCTTTCATCCAGACTATACTGTTGCCACTAGAATTTCACTAGTTCTGATTTATCATCTTGCGGGGTTTACCGCCAATAAGGAATTTCACCTTTCCCTGAAGTTATCTTAATGATAACACTTCTAATTATTATTTAACATTCTTTGATAGGAAATTTTCTAATTTATCGATGATTTCTACAATATCGTAGTCATTATTGAACTTTATAAGTATTGTATTTTTGTCATTTCGTCTTATTGCATATTTTTTCTTAACAATAAAAGAATCTTTGCTTTTCATGTTATAGACAAGATCTTCTGTGTCTCTAACACTTAAATTATATTGATAAATTTTCTTTAAAACAGTTTTCATTTCTTTTTCGTTAAGTCTAGCAATTGCTCTAGCGTGTCCAAAACTTAATTTATTTGTTGAGACTTCATAAATTATTTCTTTAGGCATCTTTAATAGCGCAACATAATTTGAAATTTGGCTGGTTGATTCATGCAAAATTTCTGCAATATCTTTTTTCTTATAATGAAAACTTTTATTTAATTTTTCAATAATTAAAGCAAGTTCGATATGGTTGAAATTTTTATTTTCTCTTGAGTCGCAAAGCAAAATCAAAAGAACTTCTTCATCAGTATAATTTTTAACAACAACAGGGATTTCTTGTTTGTTTAATTTTTTTGAAGCAATCCATCTTTTTCGACCAATTATTACTTCGTATTTACCTAAAGTTTTACTTTCTCTAACAATTAATGGATTATAAAGACCATTTGTAATAATTGATTTTTCAATCGTTTCAATTGTTTCTTTATCAATTCGAGCTGTTTTAATAAATTTATTATCTATAATTTCATCACACGATAAATATTTGATATTTTCTTTATGGTAATTTTTTTCGATATTAAAAATAACATCATCTTTAGAAAATATCTCAATTAATTCTTTGAGGCTTTTTTTAATTATTGGTTGCTTCTTTTCTTCTATCATTTTCCAAAATCTCACGAGCTAATTGCAAGTAGCTTTGTGAACCAATGCTTGTTGGCTTATATTTTATTACAGGTACGCCTCTTGCACTTGCTTCACTTATTGAAATATTTCTTGGTATTTTTACGTTAAAAGTTAATTCTCTAAATAACCCTTTAACTTGATCGACAACTTCTCTAGCAAGTCGTGCTCTATTTTCATACATTGTTAATAAAAATCCTTCGATTTCTAGTGATTTATTGTAATTAAGTTGAACTTTATTGATTGTAGAAAGAACTTGTGCTAAACCTTCCATTGCAAAATATTCACATTGAACAGGAATAAGTGTTGCATTTGATGCGTTTAATGCATTTAAAGATAAAGTTCCTAAACTTGGAGGACAATCAATTAAAACATAATCATATTTTTTAGTAATATGAGAAATAGCCTTTTCAAGCACTGAAAAAGGTTGAATATTATGTGAACTTAAATATGTATCAAGAGTTGATAATTTTAAATTTGAAGGAATAATATCTACATTTTTTATAACTTGAGTAGGAATAATTAATGAATCCATAATTTTATTATTAACTAACCCATCATAAATTGTCTTTTCAATAAGAGTAATATCGATTCCAAATCCACGTGAACTATTTCCTTGAGCATCAAAATCAATTAAAAGAACTTTCTTATTTAAGGTTGCTAAAGAGGCTGCTAAATTTATAGCAGTTGTCGTTTTTCCAACTCCACCTTTTTGATTAAATATTGATATAATTCTCATTTTTATAATGCTTTCTTTTTTATTTTATTATATTCACGAGGATATTTCTCGCTCACTTTTCCATTTAAAATAACAAAAATGTTGTTTCTTGTTTCTTGAGTGCTAGGAAGAACGAAACTATCAACAAATTTAACTGATGAATTGAGTTCTTTTAATGCACTTTTCGCTTCATTAATTTCAACTTGATAATTTAAACCTTTATAAGCGATTAATTCTCCACCTTTTTTTAAAAAAGGCATCGATAATTCTAAAAGCATATTAAGTTGGCTAACTGCTCTGCTAACAACAAAATCAAAACTATTACGTTTTAATTTAATATAGCTTTCTGCTCTATCGCAAACAACTTCCACATTATCAAGTTTTAATTGTTTTTTAACTTCAGTAAGGAAATTTGCTCTCTTATTTGTAGGTTCTAATAATACAAATTTTGCGTTTTTAAAATAAATTGCAAGTGGAATTCCTGGAAGACCAGCCCCACTTCCTAAATCTAAAATATATTTATCATTTAAATCGATACTTTTTATAATCATTAATGAATCCAAAATGTTTTTAATAACGAAAGAATTTTCATCATCATTTCTTGTTAAATTGAACATTTTATTAGTTTCTAATGTTAAATGCATATAAGAATCTAATTGTTCAATTTGTTCGTCATTTAGATTCAAAAATTCAATATTTTTTAAATCCTCTATTCTCATAATTTATTGCTTTTTTTAAGTGATAGAACAAGAACAGAAATATCACTTGGATTTACACCACTTATTCTACTTGCTTGTCCTAAAGTATCAGGTTTAACAGCCTCAAGTTTTTGTCTTGCTTCAATTCGAAGACCATCCATTTCAAGGTAATTTAAATCTTTAGATAATTTAATATTTTCTAATTTTCTAAATTTATTAGCCTCTTTTCTTTCGCCTTCTATGTAGCCCTCATATTTTATCATGACTTCAAGCTCATATTCTCCTAAAAAATCGAGTTGATATTCTTCAGGAATATTAAGATATTCTTTTAATCTTGTGTAAGAAACGCCATTTCTTTTTAATATATCTTTAGCTTTAACGCCGCTTGAAAGTCTTTCATATCCAAGTTCAACAAGATAATCATTAACTTTGCTTGTTTCACCAAAATATACTTCATTTAATATTTTTGATATTTCTTCGATAGTTTTCTTTTTATTTAAAAATCTTTGATATCTATCTTCATCAATGAGTCCATATTTATGGCCAAATTCTGTTAATCTTAAATCTGCATTGTCACTTCTTAATAGCAATCTATATTCTGCACGACTACTTAATAATCTATAAGGTTCTTTTGTTCCTTTTGTAATAAGATCGTCAATCATGACGCCAATATAAGATTCATCTCTTTTTAATACGAAAGGTTCTTCACCTTTTATATATAAGCAAGCATTGATTCCAGCCATCAATCCAAGACCAGCTGCTTCTTCATATCCGCTTGTTCCACAAATTTGACCAGAAATAAATAATCCAGGCCATTTTTTAACCATTAAATTAGATCCAAATTCGTCACTTTCTAGTGCATCATATTCAATTGCGTATGCATATTTAAGAATTTTTGCATTTTCTAATCCTGGAAGAGAATGAACCATTAAATCTTGAACGTTTTCAGGCATACTTGTCGAGAAGCCTTGCAAATAAATTGAATTAGTATCATAACTTTCAGGTTCTAAGAATAATTGATGTCTTGGTTTATCACTAAAACGCACAATTTTATCTTCAATTGAAGGGCAGTACCTTGGTCCGATGCCTTTTACCATTCCGCCATACATTGCACTATCTAAAAGATGTTCTTTAATAATTTTATGAGTTTCAGGTGTTGTATAAATTAAATAGCAAGGAATTTGATCCTTAATTTTAATAAATGAATGAGTCTCATAGCTGAAAGCTTGATCTTCAACATTTCCGTATTGAATAACTGTTTTAGAATAATCAATTGACTCTCTCGCAATTCTTTGAGGTGTTCCAGTTTTTAATCTTTGAAGTTTTATGCCCATTGAACGTAAGCTATCACTTAAACCAACAGAAGGCTTTTCTCCATCAGGTCCACCACTATATTTAGTGTGTCCACGTAAAATTTCACTATTCATGTAAGTTCCTGTTGCAAGAACAACAGCCTTTGTGAAAATAGAACTACCATCCCCTAGCTTTACACCAGTAACTTTAGAATCATCATGTAAAATTTCTTTAACTTCTCCTTCGATAACATCAAGATTTTTTTGAGAAAGTAAAACATCTCGCATGTGCTTTGGATATCTTTTTTTATCTGCTTGTGCTCTTAAGCATTGAACACCAGGTCCTTTTTTTGTGTTAAGCATCTTCATTTGAAGATATTCTTGATCACAAACCCTACCCATTGCGCCTCCAAGAACATCAATTTCTCTAACAACAATGCCTTTTGCACTTCCACCAATTGAAGGATTGCAAGGCATGTTTGCTGCCATCTTTATATTTAAAGTCACTAAAGCAGTAGCAAAACCCATTCTGCTACTTGCTAGGCACGCTTCACAGCCTGCATGCCCACCACCAACAACAATAACATCGTATTCGTTTTTCATATGTTGAATATTATATATTCTTCAACAAAGACTAACAATCAATAAATGAAATAGAAAAATAAACTTTTTTGCTTTTCAAAGAAAAAATGTTTTCTTCAAAAATCTAAAAAATAAATCAAAGAATTATTACAAAATTTATTGTCTTTTTGTACTAAAAACCACGCAAAACTGAGCTATTTTTAAATACAAATCCCTTTTTAAACCTTTACGGAAATGAAAAAGGAGCATCATTATCCGATGCTTCCTTCCATATCCATTTTTATTAATTGATTAAGCTCAACAGCATATTCCATTGGTAGTTCTTTAGAGAATGGTTCGATAAATCCCATGATAATCATTTGCGTTGCATCCTTTTCAGAAATGCCTCTACTCATTAGATAGAATAATTGTTCTTCATCAATTTTAGAAACAGTTGCCTCATGTTCAAGATAGCTTGAATTGTTTCTACATTCATTCTTTGGAATTGTATCTGATTTAGAATATTTATCTAGAATTAATGTATCGCATTCGATGTGAGCTTTTGAATTTACAGCTTCTTTTTTAATTCTACAAGTTCCACGATAATTACTCACACCACCATTTTTAACAATTGATTTTGAAATAATTGAACTTGTTGTATTAGGTGCTTCATGAATCATTCTCGCACCTGCATCTTGATATTGGCCTTTACCAGCAACAGCAATTGAAATACAGATTCCCTTACTTCCTTCACCTTTTAAAATACAAGCTGGATATTTCATATTTACTTGGCTGCCAATATTTCCATCAATCCATTCCATTACAGCATTTTCATAGCAAACCGCTCTTTTTGTAACAAGATTAACAATATTATTCGACCAATTTTGCACAGTTGAATATCTGCATTTTGCATTTTTCATAATAATAATTTCTACAACTGCAGCATGTAAGCTTTCTTTACTATAAATTGGAGCTGTACATCCTTCAACATAATGTACATCACTACCTTCGTCACAAATAATTAAAGTTCTTTCAAATTGACCAGTCTTTTCGTTATTAATTCTAAAATATGATTGTAAAGGCTTCTCAAGTTTTACGCCTTTTGGTACATAAATAAAACTTCCGCCGCTCCAAACAGCACTATTTAAAGCACTAAATTTGTTATCAGCTGAATTTACAACCGTTCCAAAGAACTTTTTAACAAGATCAGGATACATTTGAAGCGCCATATCTGTAGAAAGAAAAATAACACCTTTTTCTTCTACTTCTTTAAGCATATTGTGATACACCATTTCACTTTCATATTGAGTTGCAGCACCACTTAAATATTTTTGTTCTTGTTCTGGAATGCCTAATTTTTTAAATGTATTTTTAATTGTATCAGGGACTTCATTCCAACTATTTTTATCACCTTTAACATAACGTGAAAAATATGTATAACTATTAAAATCAAGATTAGTTACATCAGGTCCAAAATTAGGGAATGGCATTTTTACAAATTGTTTGTATGCTTTTAAACGATATTCAAGCATCCATTCAGGTTCATTTTTTGCTTTAGAAATTGCTCTTACAACATCTTCATTTAAGCCAACACCAGTTGAGTAAATACTATCAACATCATCTTTAAAATCGTATTTATATTCGGCATCTTTTTTAAAATCTATTTTATTTTCCATTGTCTTTCTCCGATTTTAAATCCTTATTGATAATTTCTTCACAACCATTAAAGCCAAGTGTTGCGCATTTAATACGAGCTGCTTGTTTATGAGTATTAACAAAGGCTAAAAGCTCTTCAAGAACGCTTTCATCAAAAGGCTTTTCATAAATCATATTTTTATATTGTTCAATGATATAAAGTGCTTCTTTAAAAGACTTATTTTTAATCATTTCACATAAAATATCTGTTGATGAAGTCGAAATAGTGCACGCAACACCATAAAAACAAGCATCAACAATTTTATCGCCATCAATTTTTAAATAAATTGTGATGTCATCAATGCAGGAGTCACTGTCCATTCTAATAGTTTGATATTCTTCTTTATTTTCAGGCTCTCTTTTATTTAATGGATTTGAATAATGATCCATTATAATTTCCCTACTCATTGTAGGATCAATTGAAATAGGCATCTAGAAAGTTCCTCCCATTCTTTAACGCTTCATATAAAGCATCAATTTCTTCTTTTGTGTTATAAAAATAAAAACTTACACGCACGGTTGCTGGAGTTTTTAATATGTCTTTTAAAAGTTTTGCACAGTGTTCGCCGCTTCTAACGCAAATTCCTCTACTATTTAAATAGCTTGCTTCGTCTTGAGCAAATACATCTTTAACATTTAAAGTGATAATTCCTGAATCAGCACTTGAATTATAAATAATTAAATCATCGATAGTTTTTAATTTGCTAATTGCGTAATCATGTAATTCAAGTTCATATTTTTCAATATTTTCCATTCCAATTTTATTTAGATAATTAATTGCAGCATGGAAGCCATAAATGCCACTTAAATTCATTGTACCAGCTTCAAATTTTGCTGGAGGTTCAAGGTAAGCGACATTTCCACACATATCAAAACGCGCATTGTCTCCTCCACCAGTCATAAATGGATCAGTAATTTTTAATAAATCATATTTTCCATATAAAACACCAATTCCTGTTGGACCACACATCTTATGAGCACTTAAACATAGGAAATCACAGTCTAAATCTTTCACATCAATCTTCATATGTGGTGCACTTTGTGCAGCATCACAAATTAAGATTGCACCAAATTTATGTGCAACTTCACTTAAGCTCTTAATATCATTTTTAAATCCAAGAACATTAGTAACTTGAGCAACACTAACAATTTTTGTTTTTTCAGATATTACTTTTTCAAGATTTTCTTTAGTTAATCTTCCTTCTTTTGTTAAAGGAATATATTTAATAACTGCACCGGTTAATTCGCTAACTTTAAACCAAGGTAAAACGTTACTTGCATGTTCAGCTTCGGTTAATAAAATCTCGTCGCCTTTTTTAAGAAATTTAGATCCATATCCGAAAGCTACAAGATTCATTGACATTGAGCATCCACTAGTAAAAACAATTTCTTTTTTATCAGCATTGAAAAATTTAGCGATTGTTTCTCTACATTTATCAACTTCACTATCAACTTTAAAAGCTAAATCATAATCACCACGATGTGAATTAGCGTTTTCTTTTTCATAATAATGTGAACATGCATCAATTACACATTGAGGTTTTAATGTTGTTGCAGCATTATCAAAATAAATCATTTCTTTTCCATTATTAGATTTAATAGAACCATCTAACATCGGAAAATCTTTTCTAATTTTATTAACGTCAAGCATACTATAAATCACCTTCTATAAGATTTTGGATTTCTTCTTTTTCTTTTTCTTCAAAGTGCTCTTTAATAGGACTTAAATAGCCATAAGTAATAAGTTTTCTAGCTTCTTCAAGCTTGATTCCTCTGCTTAATAAATAAAAAATATGGTCATCATTTAAGCTTCCGATTGCACAAGCATGGTTAGCAATAATATCATCACAATCAATCTTTAAAATCGGATTAGCAATAGCGCCACTTGTTTCATCAAAAAGTATTGCTTTTATCTTCTGAGTAGCACTTGATTTTATACTATCTTTTTCAATGTGAGAGACTCCGTTTACTGTGAGTAAAGAGTCTTTTAAACAAACGCCATATCCTTCTAAATTTGATGTAGTTTTTAAACCTATATGGTCATATGATAAATTATATTTTTTCATGTAGTTTAAAGTGTTAAATGAAGAGAATTTAAATTCGCTTTTCGCACCATCTCCTAAAAGAATAATGTGTGAATTAAAAGTTGTATTTCCAAGTGAAAAGTCTGCAAAATAAACATTAAATTCAGATTTTTCGTCTAAATTTGCATGTAAAACAATGTTTTTTGGCTTATCCTTTAATAATATTCTTAAGTTACATAAAGAGCCTTTTTGAGCAAAAATTTTAAGATCACAACTATCACTAAAATTAACTAAATCAAGATCAATTTTAGAATCATTTTTTATGCTGATTGTGATGTCATTTTTATCAGACAAATCAATAGAAAATTTCCCACTATTTTGGTATTCAATTACATTAAAATTATTTTCCATTTTTTATAATCTCTTTAGTTGCACATGTACCGATTGAAACAACTTTTTTCTCTTCTTCTTTTTTAATTTCGATGTTTAATTCATCTTTGATCCATTCATAGCCTTCTTTATCAATTCTTTGATAAATTTCAGGTCCACCTTCACAAGCAACTTTTCCATTTACAATAACGACAGATCTAGTTGGTTTAATTAATTCAAACAATCTAGCATAGTGTGAAATGACAAGGAGCCCAGTTCCTCTTTCCTCATGCATTTTATTTATACAATCACTAACAACATTAATCGCATCAACATCAAGTCCACTATCGATTTCATCAAGCATACAAATTTGTGGCTTTAAAATCATCATTTGAAGAATTTCATTTCTCTTCTTTTCTCCGCCACTAAATCCATCATTTAAACTTCTATTAAACATATCAAAAGGTATCTTAACTTCTTTACTCGCTTCATCTAAAACTTTATAAAATTGATATAAAGAAACTTTCTTTTCACTATGTTCATTTAAAGCAGTTTTTAAAAAATCAGCGCAGACAACACCAGGAATTTCACAAGGGTTTTGGAAGCATAAAAAGAGTCCTGCCTTGCTTCTTTCATTGACTTTCATTTTTAAAACATCTTGTCCATCAAGCAAAATTTCACCACTTGTAATTTTATATCTTGGGTTGCCCATTATCGCATTTAACAATGTTGATTTTCCATGACCATTAGGTCCTAAAAGAGCGACGACTTCACCTTCACTGATTTTTAAGTTTACGCCCTTTAAAATTTCCTTATTTTCTACACTTACGTGTAAATCCTTAATCTCTAAACACTTCATACTACTCTCCAAGCAAATTATTTTAAACTAAATACCAACCAAAATAAAACAATATGATATGTTTTTCAAATTTGTAGTCTTTAATCTACTAAAATTTTTGGTTTCTTGCTATTTTTCATCAAAAAACAGAGGTAATTATTTTATTGTTTTCTTTATACTTATAGTATAAAATTAAAGGGCTATCCAAAAATAGCGAAATTTTTTATTTTGAAAGGAATATTATATGGCAAAAAGAAAGAAGGTAATGTCTTTAGCTTTAGTGGCATTAAGTTCAATAGTTCTTTCTGGCTGTGCTGAGGTTACGCAAAACAGCGAAGGAAAAGTTCTTGAATATACCTATAATGGTGAAAAGCTCAATGTCAATACTAACGATATTATTCAAAAGTATTTAAGCACAAATAAAAACGATCATGCTAAAGCTTTTTATGATGCATTAAACGAAATCGTCGTAAGAGCTAACTTTGAAAAAGGCGGAAAATTAAGTGATTTAAAAACTTCTGTCGAAAAGAGTGCAAAAAATACAGTTGAAAAGGCTAAAGATGACGCTGAAGATGCAGGAAAATCCTGGGAAGATTATTTAACAAACACATTAAACTATAATGATGAAACAATGTCTGTTGAAGAAAAAGAAAAAGAATACTATCTTTCTTCTCTTTATACAGAAATGACATCAAAAGTTGATTCAACTTTCTATGACACATTTAAAACATGGAAAGACACAGAAAGTGATGAATTACAAAAGAAATATAATTTAATTTCTGGTAGTGAAGGTTACTTAGTAAATTATGTTCCATATCACTTAAAACATATTCTTGTTAAAGTTGATGCAACACAAGACTATGGCTATTCACGTGGACACATTTCAAGTGATAACGCTCATAAACTTTATCAAGTTGTTAACAACCTTGTAAATTGTGATGGAAAAGATTCTACTTTCACTGATGTAATGAAATCATTCACTGATGATAGTGCTGGTGCTACAAAGGGTGAATATATCATGACAAACCAAACATCTTTTGTTAACGAATTCAAATATGGTGTCTACTTATATGACTTAGCAATGTCAAAAAATAAAGATGCATATAAAAATGAAAAAGATTATTCAGAAAAGAAGAATAACTTACACATTAACAATGAAGCATTCACTTCTTTAACAGATTTCGGTGTTTCATTTATTCCTTATGGAGTAATCGAACAACTCGAAACTTATAAAGATACAACAACAAAAAATGGTGTAACTGTTTATGGTGGTGATGAAGACTACTTACCACGTAATATCCTTTTTAATAAATATTTCCAAAATAGAAATGTCGGCTTTATTACTTACGAAGATGCATTAACATCAAAAGATCTTATCGGAACTGATTCAAAATGGACAGATTCTACAAAAGATACACTTACTGGATCAAGCTACACTGGCTTCATGTCAGCAACAAAATCTGATAAAGTTGATGCTCAAAAAACAGTCTATTCAGATTTAAATAATGAAGGACACTATCAAACTAGTGGAAGACCTGCTTCTGTAAACGATAAAAATTTCGTTGAAATGACATTTACTTACAAAGTTGATGGAGTCGATACTCAAATCAAAAAGAAGGTACTTTGTGACACAAATAAGAATCCAATTCTTGTTGTTAGAAACAAAGAATCAAGTGGCGGAGTTCACTTTATAATTATTGAAAGATCAGGATTTGATTACTCTGATTTAAATTTCAAAGCTGATACAACTGCAGGTACAACTGAAGCTTATAAAGCAAATTTAAATGAATATTATGCTCCAGTATCACCTAAAGATGCTGACGGTATTAATAGTGCAACAGGAAAACCTTATTACACAGAAAAAGCTCCACACGTAACTGAAAAGATTGAAGGCAAAGATGTCTATATTCCAAAGAAAACATATGTTCAAACAAGAACAATTGGTAGAAATTCTAATGTCGATGATACAGTTAACAACTATCAAGAAAGAATTTCTAATTCAAGTTACGGTATTGAACCTGAAATCAAAAAGAGTATTAATTCATACAATAAATTTGATTGGTTAAACAGTGGATTAAACATCAAGCTTAACGAAATTGCAGGAACTAACGTTGAAGAACTCGTTCAAAAATATATTGATAAGTCAAGAAATTCAACTCTTAGTGAAAACGCTAAGTCATTAAGTACAAACTGGGCAAATTATGCAGCTGAAATCAAAGCTCAAAATAACGAAAGAAAATATATGCTTTTACCAGAAATTTTAGCTCTTGAATTCGGAAACGAAGCTATTTATAAGCAAGGCAACCCTGGCTATAACTCAAAATATAGCAATATTGATGGAAAGCTTAACAACTAGAAAGTGAGGATTAAGAGAATATGAAAAAGAGAAATGTTTTATTAACACTTGCTTGCACTACTTTATTATTAAGCTCCTGTGGCAAAATTAGTGCTGTCTATCCAGATGAAGACAAAGCATTAACAAACACTCAAATCGAATTAGATCACAATACACTTAATGTGATTTATAAAGCAATCAAAGGCGAATCAAATTATACATCAAGCATTAAAGATATTCTTGTTAACCAAATCGCTGAACAAGTAATTGGAAGTTATAGCGTTGTTAAAGATGCTGCTGCCGCTGGTGGATATAAAATTGTACTTAATGGTTTTGATGGTAAAACAGATTCAGAAAAAACTGAATTTATTAAAAAACATCCAGCTTATAAAAACTGGGATCACACAGGATATAAATTAACATTATCAGAAAGTGAGCCATCAATAGCTGATGTTGAAAAGAGAGTCGAAATTATTAAAGGTATTATTGATTCCCAAATTGTTAAAACAATGTGGAACGAAGTTAACACTTCTTCATACAAAAGAAACAATAGATTATATGAAATCTCATATGCTAAAAAACAATATGAAGATTTAAATACTGTTGAAAACAAAAATGGTGTTATCGATAGTGAAAAAGCTAAAGAAATTTTCTACGATAATGATGTTAAGTATACTGAGCACTATAAATATCAAAGTGGAAAAACAGGTTTCATCGGATTTAGCGAAGGCGGTGTCGATGAATACGGATATACAAATGGCGTATTAATTGACGGAAAATTTGATGTAAACACTGAAGATGGTATCAAAGAAATTAAAAAAATCTTACACTTCAATTTCTATACTGATTACATTAATTCTTCATTAATTCCAACAATTTTACAAAATTTACTTGTTGAACAATATGTTCTTGAAGAACAATATGGAAACATTGGTCAAACACAATCTAGACAAGTTAATTACATTAAAATTGCTGATAATACATCAAAAAATGCAAAGCAATTTGTAAATAACTTTGTTTCTAATTATGTATTAAATGAAGGTATGAAAACTACATCATTAAGTGATAAATATCTTATCGCTCAAGATGCATGGAAAGGTATCTACATCGAAAACGAAAACGTTAAGAAATTAGCTGAAAGTGTTTTCTCAGTCGCAACAACTGAAAATCCTTCAAAAAATAAAGATGGCCATACAGCTGATACAAATGGTAAATACAACTACATTGAAGGCTATGGCGATAATAGAGAAATTAAGTATTATAAAAATACTGAATTCTACGATTTAGTTAATAAGTATTCAACATTAACAAATGATGCAAACACAAATGATAGTTCAAACTATTCTTCATTTACATCAATTGATAGTATGAGTTATGATCCAATCGTTGGATTTGAAATCAAAACAGATGAAATTAGAGTTGAAGATTTTGTAACAGAAGGTTGGGAAACTAAAGATTCTACTTCTTTGCCAGACACAATCAAGAATAGATTATACTCATACGCATTCGTTAATGAATGGAATTCTTACTTAAAATCATCAAAGCAATACATCGGTGCTTATATTTATCAAGCAAATGATGATGAAGGTTCAAAATTCTTAAGAAAGGAATCATATTCATCAATCGCCGATTCAATTATTTGGGAAGATAGCTCATCTTTCTATCTTGTTGAAGTAAATGATTCAATTACACCTGAATTAATTTCAATTGAAACAGATTCAACAAAAGACAAATCAGCAGTTGAAAAGAATGTTAGAACTTCTGCTTATTCATTAGCAAGTGGCTCCACATATACAACAAATGCTTTAACACATTACTTAAAACAATGTAACATTGATTACCACGATCAAGATGTTTACGATTATTTTGAGTCGACATTCCCAAATTTATTTGAAGATTAATATTTAAAAGCCCGCGTGATGCGGGCTTTTACGCAATATAAAAGGAGAAAAATATGGATTATGATGTAAACTGCATATTTTGCAAAATCGTTAACGGAGTTATTCCATCAACTAAATTATATGAAGATGATGATGTTTTAGCTTTTCTTGATGTAAATCCTGCAACTTACGGACATGCACTAGTTATTTCTAAAAAACATTACTCTTCATTTCTTTCTACTCCAAAAGATGTTATGAATAAAGTAATGAACCTTGCCCAACGTATAGGTCAAGTTCAAATAGAACAACTTGGAGCAAAGGGCGTAAATGTTATTACTAACTGTAATGAAGCCGCTGGTCAAACAATCAAGCATTTCCATGTACATGTTATTCCAAGATACACTGCATCTGATGGATTCAAAATTGAATTAAAAGAAATGAAAGATGTGAACTTACCAGCTATCGCATCAGAGATTAAAAATTCACTTAAAGACTAAAAAACATCGCAGCTTGCGATGTTTTTTTAATATTTCTTTGGCTTATAGAAACTTCTATTTTCTAATGGAAATATTCTTTCCGTATATCCACCTTCTTCGACATTATCATATGCTTTATCCAAAATCATCATTTTAGCGTCCATATCATCAATCATAGAAAGCAATAAAGCTTCTCTAGTAATTGGCACAACCGCTGCTCCATATTCGACTTTGCCATGATGAGATAAAACCATATGTTCTAATAGCAAAGGAACTTCGCTTTTAATATCTAAAGCCTTTTTTGCTTCATCAATTAATGACATTCCTATCGTTAAGTGTCCTAATAAATTTCCTTCATTTGTGTATTTAGTGCCAATCACACCGCTAAATTCAATAACTTTTCCTACATCATGTAAGAGACATCCAGAAATTAAAATATCATAATCTACATCAGAATAATGTTTTGAAATGCCTTCAGCAACTTCACACATTGAAACTGTGTGATAAAGCAACCCGTGATAAAATTCATGATGATTTCTTACTGCAGCTGGATAATTAATAAAATCTTGGTAATATTTTTTAAAAATATAATTTAATATATTCTTACAATCATCGTTTTTTATGCTACTAAGAAAATATTTAAATTTTGAAATTAATGTTTCTACAGGAATAGGAGATTGAATAAGCAAATCGGTTAAATCAATAGTATTTAAATCAACTTCATATACTGCATCTATTGATGCTTGTAATTTTTCCTTATAAATTCTTACTTCGCCATCAACTCTTACAGCGGTTCCAGGTACTAATAATTTAATGTCATTGCTAGTAACAATCCACTTTTTCGCATCAATAGTACCACTATTATCTTGAAGAGTAACCGAAAGATAAGATTGTCCATCAACTTTAGTCCCTTTTGTTACATCTTTCACTAAAAAAATACCTGAGAAACGTTCTTTATCTTGAAAGTCTTTAATCATCTAACTCACCCTTCTTATCCTTAGTAATTGCTTCATTAATTGAATTAAGCGAATACCCTAAATTAATTAATTTACTCACAATTTTTGCATCTTGATCAATTTTAGGATTATTTGCTTTTTTAACTCTACTTTTAATTTTCTTAAAGTCATTAATTAAACGAGCTTCTTCTTTTTGCTCATCGACTTTTAAATCATTTAATATGTTAATAACAATATCAACTGAAAAACCACGAGCTAGCATCTTGTCATATATTTTTTTCTTTTGCTTTGTAAAGTTATTACTTACATATTTGTTTTTGATACTATCAAAATATCTTCTCGCTTTAATTTCCTCATTATAATCAGGGAAACTTACAGAATTAACCAAATATTCTTTAATTCCTTGATTTGTAAGAAAATTAGTTATAAAGTATCTGCCATAATTATTGTCATCAAAGTATTGTAAATATTTTTTTAAATAATATCTATCATTTAATTGATTGCTTTTTTTTAATTCGATTATAGCTTTTCCGACTTCTTTGCTGTTTACGAATTTTTTTGAAGCTTTTTGCTTTAACTCTCTTTCACTATAAAGTTTTTTAGATAATAAAGATAAGCAATACTTAATAATTTCTTCTTTTTCATTGAACGAAATTATTTTTTCTAACTGTGCTTGATCAATTTGTTGGCCTTCTTTAATATTAAATTCATCAATAGTACTACTAAAAAATTTATGCTTTTTGCCGTTTATAGTGACAATACATTTTTTCTTTTTTTCTTTTACATCATCAATGTTCATTTCAACATTACCAGAATTTTCTAATTGCACGTCTATAAACCTCCATAATATTAATATAAAAAGTTTGTTCAGAAAACTTATCAATAGAAGATAAAGCATTCTTTTTAATTTTATCTAATTCGTTAGTAGGTAAACCTAATACATATCTTAATTTATTCTCAAAGTCGTCTACATCTTGATAGAAGAAACCATTAATTTTATTATCGATAACACCAACTAAATTGTTATCGAATCTGCATAAAACAGGTAACTCTGCAGCCATTGCTTCCATGAATGTTAGTCCTTGCGTCTCGCTTATTGATGCATTAAGAAATAAATCAGACATTATATAAAAATAAGGAACTAAAGAATTATCAACTTTTCCAATAAACAAAATTTGATTGCTTTGTATTTTTAGTTCTTTTGCCAATTCACAAAGTTCGTTTAAGCTAGGTCCGTCGCCAACAATAAGTAATAATGTTGTTTTATCATGCGTTTTATCTAAATAATCCTTATATCCTTTAATAATAACGTCGATGCTTTTTTCCTTAGCTATTCTACCTAAAGATAATAATATTCTTTTATCACTAGGAATATTGAATTGTTTTTGAATTTCTTCTGCTTTTAAAATATTTGCTTCATTTTTATTAAATCTGCTAAAATCGAATCCAGTCGGAACTACATTAATATATTTCTCAACGCCAATCGATCTTAAATAAATTTTAGTTTTATCACTAGGTGAAATTATTTCAGTAGCCCTATTCATACAAGCTTTGTCAAATTCTCTAATAGCCCATTTTGAAAATCTATCAAAATATCCTTTCGTTGCATAGTATGTATAATCTTCATACATCGTATGATATGTATAGACAGAAGGTATATTTAATTTATTAGCAACGATAAAACCAAATTGAGCGATACCAAACTCAGTATTTATGTGAACCAAATCTAGCTTTAAATTTTTCAGAATTTGAAAAGCTTTTTCGTTGTAAACAAATGAAGCACGATATCCATATAGTTTTTTCAACTCTAATCCAGGTATTCTTAAAACATTATCTTTAAAAGTAGGTTCTTTTTCTTTACTAGTGGTAATCACATAAACAGTATGACCGTTTTTCTTTAGCAAATTAAATAGTGAATTAACACTAACAGCAACACCATTGATTTCTGGTAAAAATGTATCACTAAAAATAGCTATATTCATTATTCATCATCCCCGACATTGAGTTCGTCAGTACTATTCTTTGTTCTTTTTGATTCAGACTTAGATAATTTAGTTTGTTTCTTTTTAACATTTACAGGGTTGAGTTTTTTAAGAATTTCTTTTCTTTCGAGCATCTTAGTTTCATATACTGTATCACTAGAAACTTTTCTTTCCTCATATGTAGCTAATTGGATTGTAAGCATAGTTTTTTTGTTTCCAACAGGAACAATTCTTTCTGAATATGGTAATCCCCTGCTCTTATATGTTGCTGCAACAATAGCATTAATAATAAATGGGAAATAAAACGTCACGAATCTCCATAAAATCATTAAAATTCCAACTTTGCTAGCAGCATAGAAATCTTTTGAGTAAAAGTTTGAACCAGCTCCGAATAAAGCGCTAAAAACAATTTCGCTCACGCCAGCACTTCCTGGAAGTGGTATTAATCCAGTAGCCATTTGTTGAAAATTTGAAAAGCAAATGCAATCAAACATTTTTAAAAATACACTAGTATCAGAGAAATCAAAACCGTTTAACGCAAGCCCGCAAAAGAAAGGTTGCAATTCACAAATGATTAAGTTTAAGAAAGTTAATATGAACATTAGCATTGCAAATGGTATATTGCTTTGCAAACGTCTAAGTTCAATTCTATAGTTTTCTACTTGAATTCTTATCATTTTTCTTTTATCTTCAGGATTTTTAAGTAATTTAATTTTAGATAAGAAACCAATTACATTATTAATAATAAAATTCTGTATTCCTCTAGAATACGACATTAAAAGTAAAGCCAAAATAACAATAAAATTTAAAGCAAATCCAAAAACGACAAAAATCCATATTGGAATATTCATTGTTAAATCATTAATAGTTATTGGGATGAAATCAATAGCCATAATCGTAGAAAAACGCGCTGAAATACTTATAATCCCTAAAATGATTAAGCAGGTTTGATAAACAATAAATTGCATTACAAAAATTGATGCACTATTTGAAATAGGGATTCCTTGTTTTTTAAAAGTAACAACTTGTGCAAATTGACCACCACTCGCGCCAGGCGTAATTGCACTATAAAAATTCCCAATCATTTGATTAGCAACAGCTTGATGTATTTTATAATGTCTAGTGTAAAGTCTTGCAAAGAAGAACAACAATAAAGAAGCTATTAAGAGTGAAACAACAACGGATGATAAAAATAACACAAAATAGCCAACATTCATGCTCTTAAAAACAGAAGGTACCGTTTCATAAACAAGAAGAAATTCTCCATTAGGACCAACTTGAGTAGTTTCTCTAGTAAGAGAATACCAAAGAACAAAAGCTGTAATAATAAGAATGAGTCCTAAATAAATAAAATATTTATATTTATTGCCACCTTCTTTAGCATCTTTGCTTTCTTTTTTCTCTTCCTCAACATCTTCTTTTATAGCTTCGTTTAAAATCTTATCGTCATTTGAAAGGTTTATTTCCTTAGCATCAGTATCATCAATTTTTCCATTTAAAAAATCTAGAGATGTTGTACTTTCATTTCTTAATTCATCTAATTCTTTTTTCACATTCTCTGGTTTAATATCTTTAGCCATAAATAAATCTTTCTACTTAATAATTAACTAAACTATTTTAATCCAAAATCGCTTAATAGTCTTGCATTTTTACTGCTTGTGGTACTTTTGGCAGCCCTGGCATTGTTAAAATATTTCCAGTATATACTACAACGAATCCAGCACCATTAGAAATTTTTAAATCTTTAACATGAATGTTAAATCCTCTAGGAGCATTTAATAAGATTGCATTATCACTAAAACTAGAAGGTGTTTTTGCGATGCAAACAGGCAAATTATCCTTGCCTAATTTTCTTATGTTTTCAAGCTTTTCTAAAGCTAAATCTGAAAATTCAACGCCTTCAGCTCTATATATTTCTTTTGCTATTTTAGCAATTTTATTTTCTAAAGAGTCATTTAGGTTATATAAACATTTAAAATCTGATTTTTTTGTTTCTAATGTTTCTAGAATTTTATTTGCTAAATCAATAGATCCAGCTCCGCCTTTTGTAAAGCCTTCAACAAGAGCCCGTTTATATCCGATTTTATTACATAAATTTTCGAGTAATTCAATTTCTTTATCAGTATCTGTTGTAAATTTGTTAATAGCGACTACAACAGGTAACCCAAATTTTCTTAAATTTTGATAATGCTGCTCTAAATTTTTAAAACCAACTTCCAGGCATTCCAAATTTTCAGAATTTAAATTTTCGTATTTTTCACCACCATGTAGTTTTAAAGCTTTTATAGTAGCAACAAGTACGGCACAATCTGGTTTTAGGTTGCCTGTTCTACATTTAATATCAAAAAATTTTTCAGCTCCTAAATCTGCAGCAAAGCCAGCTTCCGTTATTACAAAAGGCGAAATTTTTAAAGCAAGTTTAGTTGCAAGTAAACTTGAACAGCCATGTGCAATATTAGCAAATGGTCCTCCGTGAATAAAAGCTAAATTATTTTCTTGCGTTTGAACAATATTAGGCAGCAATGCCTTTTTCATTAATTTCAAAATCGCATTATTTATTTTCAATTCTTTTAAATAAACTGGTTCTTCATTAAAATTGTAAGCAACTATTATTTTTCCAACTCTATTTACAAAATCTTCTTCTGAATCAGCGAGACATAAAATAGCCATCAATTCACTTGCAACAGTGATTTCAAAATGATCTATTCTCTTTATACCGTTTTTTTCTCCACCTAATCCAATTTCAATTTCTCGAAGTTCTCTATCATTCATATCAAGAGCTCTTTTCCATATAATTTTTTCTGGATTAATATTTAATTCATTCCCTTGATATATATGATTATCAATAATTGCACTTATTAAATTTATAGAACTTGTTAATGCATGCATATCACCAGTAAAGTGTAAATTTATATCTTCACTAGGTTCAACTGTCACTTTTCCGCCACCAGTCGCTCCGCCTTTTAAACCGAAAACAGGTCCTAAACTTGGTTCTCTTAAACAAACGACTGCTTTTTTATTTAGTTTATTAAGCCCTTCTGCTAAAGCAATGCTACATGTAGTTTTTCCTTCGCCTGCTTTTGTTGGTGTTATAGCAGTAACTAAAATTAATTTCCCATCTTCATTATTTTTCACTTTATCAAAAAGTGAATAATCAACTTTGGCAATTTTGTCTCCATAATTAATTAAATATTTTTCATCAATTCCAAATCTTAAAGCTACTTTATTAATTTTTTGTAAGCGCATTGTCTAAATCCTCCATGCCTAATAATTCTATAAGTACATGACTAGCAAGTGCTAATCCAGATGCGTTAGGAGTAAATATCATTGAAGAGATAACTTTACCCTTAATTAATGGTTGCTCTTTGGAAAAGGAAACCTTAATTTTCGATATATCTACACCTTCTTTTTTTAAATTATACCTAAATTTTTTAGCTAGTGGGTCATTTGTTGTTTTATTTAATTTTGTAATTTCAACTTTAGTAGAATCAAGCCTATTGCCCATCCCTAAAGAAGTTATATATTTTATATTGTGATCAATTGCATACTTAGCTAATAACACCTTTGCATCAATATCATCTATGCAATCAACAATGTAATCTCTATCATCAAAAATTGAAAAATCGAATTCTTTATCAATTCTTTTTGATATTGGTTTTATATTTAAATCGTAATTTAATTCAAGTAAATGTTCTTTTAAAGCAATTACTTTGGTTTTTCCTATATCATTTATATTATAGGCAATTTGTCTATTTAAATTAGAGTCATCAACTATATCTTTATCAACAATAATAATATCTTTAATATTGCTTCTTACAAAAGATATCGGAATAATGGAACCAACTCCTCCAACTCCTATTACAGCGATTTTTAGTTTTGATAGTTTTTCAAAATTATTGCTTAACAATAATTTTGTTCGATTATTTATTCCCATATTTTTCTTCATTCACTATTGTTTCATATGCTTCATCAATGCTTTTAAACCATCTTACATTATTAAATTGATGCTTAAAAAATGTAAATTGTCTTTTTGCATAATGCCTTGTATTTAGTTTAATCATTTCTTTTGCTTCTTCATCATTATTAGTCTTCAAAAATTCTTTATAGCCAATAGCTTGAAGCCCTCTCAAAGAATTATCATATTCTTTAAATAACATATGTGCCTCTAAAGG
This sequence comes from uncultured Mollicutes bacterium, assembly GCA_900545015.1. GTDB lineage: Bacteria > Bacillota_I > Bacilli_A > RFN20 > CAG-826 > Onthovivens. The sequence goes on from UQXJ01000012.1 coordinate 22,154, forward strand.
TAACCCATTTTCAAACATGATATCAACACGTTTGTTGATTCTTTCGTATAAATATTCTTTGTCTATATCAAGTCCAATAAAAGTAACATTTGGATAAAGCAGTTTATCTTTTCCATTTTCATTTAAATCACTTTTACTTTTTCCATGTTCTTTAAAAATGAATAAAGCTCTCAATAGTCTTTTTCGATTATTAGGCCCTATTTTAAACGCATCGTCTTTATCTATTTTCAAAAGCATCTCGTATAATTCATCATTCGTTTTATCCTTTAAAAAGCCTTCATCCATTTTAGATTCTTCATAAAACTTATAATCAAACAAAGCAGCTTTTAAATAAAGCCCAGTTCCACCAACCATAATAGCGTCTTTGTGCTCTGCTAAAATTTTTCTAGCATCAGCTTGATATCTAGAAACATCATATTGATCTTTAATCGAAACAAAATCATACAAAAATAAATTGTATTTCTCCATTTCATCTTGTGTAGGTTTGGCTGTTCCTTTTTCGATTTCTTTATAAACTTGAAAAGCATCAAAATTAATAATAGGCATATTATTAAAATGCTTTGATAATTTATAAGCTAAATCACTTTTGCCTGAGCAAGTTGGTCCTAATATTGCATAAATCATAAATCTAAATTATTCTTAATCTCTTCTTCTAACTCTTTGAGTTCTTTTTCAACTTGTTTAAAGTTTTGAACTAAAGGATTTAAATCATACTTCTTTTTTAAATCAGAGTATCTAATTCTTTCTTCTTCTGTCATTGAACATTTTTTAAGTAATTTCATTTCACCTAAAATCAAATTCAATTCTTGAGAATTTGAAATTGCGCTTTTCAATTTTTCGTATTCTAGAACTAAATTGTTTTTTCTCAAATATGAATTAATGTTTTTTATATCATCAGATATATATTTATTCACTAACTAACTCTCCAATTAAAGAATATAAATGACTTTCGGTAACTTTAACTTTTACAATTTTGCCTATTAAAGATTCATTGCCTTTAAAGTGAATGACTTTCATGTTATAAGGGTATCCAGAAAGTAATTCTTTATTTTTCTTACTTGTACCTTCAACTAAAACATCAAAAGTTTTTCCTACCATTTCATCTGCATGTTTTTTAAAGTTAACTTCAAGTGCTGAAACAAGTTCCTTAAATCTTTTTACTTTTTCTTTATAAGTTACATCATCTTTAAGTTTTGCAGCTGGTGTACCTAGTCTTGGAGAATATATAAATGTAAATGCACTTGTATAATCTGCTAAATTAGCAACTTTTATAGTATCTAAAAATTCTTCATAAGTCTCATTAGGGAAACCTACAATAATATCTGTTGATAGTGCGATATTAGGAATTTTTGTCCTAATTCTATTTACTAAAGATAAATATTCTTCACTTGAATATCTTCTTCCCATTTTTTTAAGAACAGTATCGCTTCCACTTTGAATAGGCAAATGTAAATATTTCATAATATTGTCATATTTTGCCATAACGTCGATTACATCATCTTTAAAATCACTTGGATATGAAGTTAAAAATCTTAATCTAGGAATGCCTAATTTAGCTACTTCTTCTAAAAGTCCTGCGAAAGTTGTTCCATCTTTTAAATCTTTTCCATAACTATCGACATTTTGCCCTAAAAGAGTAATTTCTTTATAGCCTGATTTAACTAATTCTTTGCATTCAGCTAAAATATCTGCTTTATTTCTTGAACGTTCTTTTCCTCTTGTATATGGGACAATACAATAAGTACAGAATTTATCACAGCCATACGAAATATTAACGAATGCCTTTGCGTTATCTAATCTAGTTACTGGTAAGTTTTCAATAATATTTCCTTCTTCACTCTTGATATCAATATATCTAGATTTTTTATGTATATATTGATCAACAAGTTTTAAAACATCATGTAAATTATGAGTTCCAAACATTACATCAACATGAGGATACTTTTCCAAAATAGTTTCGATAATGTGTTTTTGTTCAACCATGCATCCACAAATCATTAAAATTAAATTCTTATTTTTTTCTTTTAATGCTTTGAATTCTCCGATTTCACCATAAACCTTATCTTCAGCATTTTCTCTAACTGCGCATGTGTTAAGTATAGCAATATCTGCTTCTTTAGGATTTTCAGTGCGTGTCATTTCAATAGTTGAAAATAATCCTAATAATGTTTCTTCATCACGAACATTTGCTTGACAACCATATGTTCTAATAAAAACTTTTTTACCTTTAAATCTTTCAATTAATTCTTTACTTGGAGTATATGAATATAAAATTGTTGAGGATTTACTGACTCTCTTTCTTGCTTCATTCATATCTGGTAAATTTTCAATAACTACCTTCTTCATAATTGCTTTCCTTTCTTGAAATTAAATATATTGGGATTATTTCTTCACTTTTAAAAGTTAAATCATTAAATTTGAGAACACATGCAGAAAACAAACAATCATCATCTTCTAAATATGAGAATCTTGTATTCTCGTTATGTTTTATAACTCGTTCAATAACACTGCTTATTTCACACCCTAATACCGAATTATAAGACCCGCACATACCAACATCACTTATAAACATTGTTCCTGTATTAAGAATTTGTGCATCGCGAGTTTGAACATGTGTGTGTGTTCCTATTACAGCACTAACTGTATTCTTTAAAGCATATGCAAATGCCTTTTTTTCACCAGTTGCTTCAGCATGAAAATCAACAATATGAATGTCACTATCATCGATTTCGATAATCTTTTCAATAGAAGTGTATGGATCGTCTACATCTAATTTTGAAAAAGCTAATCCTAACAAGTTAGTGACTCTTATCTTCACGCCATTTACATCAAAAACTTTTGATCCAACACCAGGAAAATCTTCTTTGATGTTAAGAGGTCTAACTACTTCATCAGCAAAATCCAAATAATCAATTATTTCAGGTCTATCCTTATAATGATTTCCTAAAGTAATACAATCAATTCCTTGGTTAATTAAGAAATTGTAATGATTTTCGTTCATCCCTCTACCACGAGAAATATTTTCTCCGTTTGCAATAATAAAATTAATTTTATATTTTTTGCAAACGGAGTCTAAATTCTTTTTTAAAGCTTTTCTTCCTACTTTTCCTACAATATCACCAATAAATAATATATTCATTATTTTGCAGTTTCTATAGCACGATATTCTCTAATTACATTTACTTTTATTTGACCTGGATAAGTCATTTCTTTTTCAATTCTTTCTTTAATATCGTGAGCGAGTTTAAATGCTTCTAAATCATTAATTTTTTCTGGAATAACCATGACTCTAACTTCTCTACCACTTTGCATTGCATAACAATTAGAAACGCCTTCATATGATTTACATATAGTTTCTAGTTGTTCAACTCTTTTAATATATGTTTCAAGTGTTTCACTTCTTGCACCAGGTCTAGCTGCGCTTAAAGTATCAGCAGCTTGTACTAAATAGCCAATAATTGATTTGCATGGTACATCTCCATGATGAGATTCAATTGCATTTACAACAAGATCATTCTCACCATATTTTTTTGCTAATCTCGCACCAATTTCAACATGGCTTCCTTCCATTTCAAAATCAAGTCCTTTTCCTAAGTCGTGTAAAAGTGCAGCACGTTTAGCTATTTGTGAATTAAGTCCTAATTCAACAGCCATTGTTCCGCAAAGTTCTGCAGTTTCAACACTGTGCTCGAGTTGATTTTGGCCATAGCTTGTACGATATTTTAAACGCCCAATTAATGCAATAAGTTCTCTATTCATGTTTCCGATGCCTAGTTTATTAACAGCATCTTCACCAGCTTTTCTCATTACATCGTTTACTTCTTTTTGGCATTTATTAACAACTTCTTCAATTCTTCCAGGTTGAATACGACCATCTTTTATAAGAATATTCAAAGCTCTAGTAGCAATTTCTCTTCTAATTGGATTGAAACAACTGATTGTAAGTGCTTCTGGAGTATCATCAATAATAATATCGACGCCAAGCATTTGCTCTAATGATTTAATATTTCGTCCTTCTCTACCAATAATTCTACCTTTCATTTCATCACTTGGAAGTGAAATAGTACTTATTGTTCTTTCAGTAGTAACTTCTTGAGCGTGACGAGCCATAGCCATTGATAAAATCTCTTTTGATTTTTCTTCAGCCTTTGATTCAGCGTCTTCTTCTTTTTCTTTTAAATATTTAGCAATATTTTGTTGTTCTTTTTCTTCAACTCTTCTAAAAAGTTCTTCTCTAGCATCTTTTTCAGTTAATTTTCCGATATTTTCAAGTTCACTTAAAATTGAATCGATTTTTTCTGATAAAAGTTGACTTTTTCTCTTATTTTCTTCAATTTGAGATTCAATAATTTTCTCTTTTTGCTCGAGATTGTTTTCTTTTTTTAAGAGTGCTTGATCACGAGCATCAATAGATTGTTCTCTTTGAAGTAATTTGTTTTCTTGATTAACAACTTCTTGTTTTCTTTCTTTGATGTCTTTTTCAGCTTCTTTCTTCATATCAAAAGTTTCTTGCTTAGCATCAATTTGTGCATTTTTAATAATCTTTTCAGCTTTTACATTAGCATCATTAATTATTTTATCAGCATTAATAGTTGCTCTTTTTGCTTTCATTGAAGGCATAAAGAAAAGCACTAATGAAGTTGCTACAATACCTACTATTAAAGCAACAACAATTAAGATGACCCATACCCAAACTTCTAATCCTGCTTGGGTATCGGCCAATATTTTAAAATTTAACATAACGTAATCCTTTCTATATATAAAGTATCAATAGAAGATCACGCATTAGGCTTTATTTAGTTTTTAACTTCACCGTTAACAACTTCGCTCTTAATTCGCTCAAAGATGTCTTTATTTTCTCTTAAATAAGTTTTAGCAGTTTCTCTGCCTTGGCCCATTCTATCACCATAAACTTCATACCAACTACCTGACTTTTTAACTATTCCTTTTTCAATAGCTAAATCAAGTAATTCACCTTCTTTTGAAATTCCTTGACCATAAATAATGTCAACTTTGCATGATTTGAATGGAGTTGCAACCTTGTTTTTTACAACCTTTATATTTGCAACGTTTCCTATTAAGTTTTGCCCATCCTTAATTGCTTCAGAACGTCTAATATCAATACGTACACTCGAGAAGAATTTAAGAGCTCTTCCGCCAGTTGTAGTTTCGTTGCTTCCATAAATTACTCCAACTTTTTCTCTAAGTTGATTAATAAAGATAACAGTGCAGTTATTTTTATTTAGCAATCCAGTAATTTTTCTCATTGCTTTTGACATCATTCTAGCTTGTAATCCAACACTAGAGTCAATCATTTGCCCATCAAGTTCAGCTTGAGGCACTAGTGCAGCAACACTATCAACAACAATCAAACTAAAAACTCCACTTCGTGCGAGTGTTTCGACAATTTCTAACGCTTCTTCACCTGAATCAGGTTGCGATAAGATTAAATCATCGATATCTACGCCTAAATTTTTTGCATAATCTGGATCGATACTATTTTCAGCATCAATATATGCAGCAAGTCCACCTTTCTTTTGCACTTCAGCGACAGCTGTAAGTGCTAATGTAGTCTTGCCACTACTTTCAGGACCGTATATTTCAACAATCCTTCCTTTTGGATATCCACCAATTCCAAGGCAAGAGTCTAACAAAATACTCCCGCTAGAAATAGCTTCAACGTCGACTTTTGGATGATCACCAAGTCTAACGATAGATCCTTTGCCAAATTCTCTTTCTACTTCGGCAAAGACAGATTTTAATGTTTCATTATAATTTTTATTTTCCATAAAACAAAATCTCCTTTCACCTAGTACGACGAAATAAATTTTTATTTTTTTAAAAAATTTGGCACTTTTTTAAAATCTTAATACTAAATTAATATTTTAGTTAATAATTGATAAGAGAGCATTAACAGCAGTTTGAACTGCATATTCTCTAATTTCTTCCCTACTCATTTGAAGATTTAGAGGAATTGGCCAAATTTGTCCGTTATAAACAATACCAATATAAACTTCGCCAGCTTTTGTGCCATCCTCACATACGTCTGGGCCAGCATTACCTGTAAAGCTTACGCAAACATCAACGCCTAAAATTCTCTTTCCTTTAATTGCCATTTGTTGAGCAACTTCCCAACTGACAACACCATGTTCTTCAATATAACTTGCAGGAATTTCGACAAGAGATTCTTTAAGTTCTTTTGAATAACTTACAATACTTCCTTTGAAACAGTTACTTGCTCCAGGTACATCAGTAAGGGTTTTAGCGAATAATCCTCCAGTAAAAGACTCAACGCTTCCAATAGTTAGACCTTTTTCAATTAACTTATTAAGTAATTCTTCAACATTATTCATTATTAGTCCCTCCTAAAACATGAATGTTTTGTTTCATATAAATTACGCCACTTAAAACACTAAAAAATGTAGCTATATAAGTTAGCCAATCGCTTATATGCAAGTACATTGGCCAATTATAATCGAAGAAAACAAAAGGAAAACCATTTAAAATAACAACAGAAATTGCAATCATTTGTGTTACTGTTTTGATTTTTCCAAACTTATTAGCAGCAATCACAACATTTTTTTGAGCTGCTAAAAATCTTAATCCATCAACAATTAAATCTCTAATTACCATGATAATAACGCAGAAAAAAGGAAATTTAACATCATTTCCTAAACTAATAAAATTAAGTGATAAAAATATCATCATCGAATTAACAAGCATTTTATCAGCGATTGGATCTAAAAATTTTCCTAAATCTGTAACCATGTTATTTTTTCTAGCAAGATAACCATCTAAAAAATCTGTTAAGCTAGCTAAAATAAATACTCCAAAAATTATAATCATTATCCAATTTATTGTTGCACCACCATTATTAAGTGAGATGTTACCTACTTCAGCAATATTTAAAACATTAAATTGATCAAGCAAGTAAAAAACGATAATAAAGATTATAAGTAATGAAGCCATTACTATACGACTAATCGTAATCTTTGTTGGTAAATTAATTTTCATAGTTTTGCTCTCGAATGAGTAATCAGTCCGTAAGCCATGTTATGTTTTATGTAATCATTTATCTAAGTTTTGCAACTTACCAATCTCCATTCAATTCTTTAGATTGATTTCCTCTACCAATATTTGAGTTTCTCGCTTAAGGGGTTTACCGCGTTTCATTTTAATATTTCTATTAAATTCGTCACTGTGGCACTTTATAGGAATAGAATCATGAGTTTCCTTTTAGATTTATTCCTGCCGTTATTTTCTCCAAAATACCTAGCCTTATTTTTTAAGCTAGCATAAACACTACATTCATCTCAGAATGTGCGAGCATGGACTTTCCTCTAATCTATAAAAGACCAGCGATTACATGGACTGAAATTTTATTTAACTTTATTAGGATCAACACCAAGTTGATATAATTTCTTCTCGTAAGCACTACATTTTTGAAGAAGTTCTAAGTTATCTAAGCTTGAATCTTGAGATGTATTTATAGCAAAATCTTTACTTTTTTGAATTGAAATTGCTTGGTCTTTATCTCTTAAATTTGCTTTTAATGTTTCTTTATCTCTTTTTAAAGAAATAATTTCCGCATTTAAAGTATCGATTTCAGAATAGATAGACTCATAATCTTCCAATATTTTATCTAAAAACGAATCTACTTCATCGGCATCATAACCGAGTGTATTTTTCTTAAACTTTTTATTTAAAATATCTTTTTGGCTTAATTGAAGTTTCATGTGTTTTCCTAACTCTTTTATTATATAAAAGACAGGCCAAATTCGCAACTAAATATAAGTCGACCAGAGCAATAAAAAAGTGTCAAAAATTAAGCAAAATAGTAATTCACTTTTATCTTTTTAAATTATTTTAACTAAATATCATCGAATCGCTCTTTTAAACTTGCTTAATGCAAGTTAATTTGACTATAATTTTTAACATGAAATCCATTAATAAAGCATTAAACGACGCGAACCAAATAGTATTTTTAGATTTTGAAGGTACGCAATTTTCTCAAGAAATAATCGCTATTGGAGCTTATAAAGCGATTCTTGATAATAAAAAACAAGTCATTAAATATGATGATGGTTTTAAGATTTATGTTTATACAGATACAAAAATTGATGGATTAATTACAAATTTAACAGGAATTACACAAAATCAATTAACAAATGAAGGTGTAAGTTTTGTTGATGCTATAGCTAAATTCAAAAAATATGTAGGAAATAATTTAAACTTTACTTCTTTTATGACTTATGGGAATTTTGATATGCGACTTTTATATAACACTGCTTCAATTTATAAGATTGAAGAAGATGAATTCATTCAAACAATCCTTCACAAAAATATTGATTTCTCTCATATTTTAAGTACTTATGTTCGTAGCGATAAAAATGAACAACTATCATTAATTAATGCTTTAAGACTTTACAAAATCACTCCTGAAGGTGATATTCATAATCCTCAAAGCGATGCGAAAAATTTAATGCTTCTTTACAAAGCGTTTTTAAGCAATAAAGCAATAAATAAAGAACAATATTTAAAGGTTTTAATGCATAATCCTCATGTTCAAAATCCTATACACAAAGCATTAAGAAAAATTGTTACTGATAAAGTTTGCACATACGATGATTTACTTGGCTTTATCGAAGAGGAATTTAAATAGTGAAAATTACTTTTGATGTTGATGAAAATAATAATATAGTTCATAGCAAAAATAGAGGGATGTCTCTTGAAGCTGAAATCACTGAATCAAATATTTTTTATCGTGAAAATAACGTTGCTTTAATCTATAAAAAACCTACTCCAATAAGAGTAGTTAAATGTTCAAATAGTAAAATTAGAGAAGCCTATTTTGACGAAAAATCTACCACTGATTTTAACGGTGTTTATAAAGGAAGATACATCGATATTGAAGCAAAAGAAACTAATAATGAAACTTCTTTTCCACTAAATAATATTGAAGATAATCAGATCGAACATATTGAAAATGTTATCAAAAATAATGGTCTTGCTTTTCTTTTTGTAGAGTTCACTTCTCTTGAAAGATATTTTATGCTTGAAGGTCATAAATTAATAAAATTTATAACAGAAAATAATCGAAAAAGTATACCTCTTTCATTTTTTATTGAGTCAAGTGATGAAGTTGAAAGATCATTAATTCCACCACTAGATTATATTAAAATAATTGATAAATACATTAAAAATAGTTAGTTTTTGCAAGGTTTTTTGCAAAATCCATATAATTTGCATGTCGAACACATTGGCTTTATAGCTTTACAATAATAGCGTCCAAAATGAATAAATTGGTGATGTAATTTTATCCAATTTTTTTCACTAAAAATCTTTTTAAATTCTTTTTCTACTTCTTCAATTGAAGCATCATCTCTAACAAGTCCAAGTCTTTTTGAAACACGAAAAACATGTGTATCAACCGGAAATTCTGGTATTTTAAAAAGTTCGCATCTTACGACATTACTTGTTTTATTTCCAACCCCTGGAAACTTCATTAATTCTTTTTTGTTTTCTGGAACTTTTCCATTATAATTTTCAATTAATAATTTAGTAATTCCTTTTAAATTTTTAGCTTTATTTTTATATAAACCTAGTGGCATAATCATGTTTTCAATATCAAGCAAAGGAGCATCATTTAGTTCTTTTAAAGTCTTATATTTAGAAAACATTTTTTCAGTAACTTTATTAACTTTTTTATCAGTGCACTGAGCACTGAGCATGACACTAATTAAAAACCCATAATCTGAATTATAAGTTAATTCGCAACCAGCATTAGGCAATATTTCATCAAAATATTTTTCAATAATTTCAGCTTTATCTTTCAGCTGCATTTCCATAAAGATCCTCTTCTCTTAATTTTCTTGAAATAATTCTATCAATTTCTTTAATTGAATTAATCTTTTTATATTTAGCGTCATTTATAGCTTCCATAATGATTTCTTTGCTTGTTCCGCTAGAAATCCATTCATCTACACGAGTAATTTCTAAAGGTGATAATTCACGAGCCATTACAATTTCAAGTTCACCATATACTTCTGTTCTAAGTGAGTCTAAGTCTTTATTTTGTTGTATTTCTTCTTCTGTAAAAATAGATTCTTGGAATTTTTTATATAAAAGTTTCTTTAATGGTCTTAAAGAAATAACAGTTTTAGAATTTTCGATATTAAATTCAACCATCTTTCTTTTGTATAGATTAGTCATAATAAGATCAATTTGATTTTCTGTTAAATTCATATTCATTGAAATATTTTTTGAATTAAAAAAAGAATTGCCTTGTGCAAGAAGGTGATCAATCATTAAAATTACAGCTAATTCACTTTCATCAATCTCTAACTTTTTATAAAATTCTAATAATAAATATGAAAAATTAACAGCATTTGCATTATTAAAATTCATAATCTTTTCCTCCACTTATCATTTCTAATTTTCTATTTTCTTCTTCTAATTTACCTTTTGAAATATATTTTAATAAATATAAATTTTTATGAATTATTTCTTTTGTAGTTTCATCAATAAATAATTCGTATTCAATTATAAACCTTTTTGCTCTTAATATTCTTAATGGGTCTTCTTTTATTCTTTTTTCTGGTTCACCAATAAATCTTAATCTTTTATTAAATAAATCTTCTTCACCAGTTTTTGAAATATCTTGAACAGCATAATTTTCATCAATATAAATTGCATTAATAGTGAAATCTCTTCTTTTATAATCAACATTTATATCTTTTATAAATTTAATGTAACTAGGGTGTCTTTTATCTTCATAGTCCCCTTCTTCTCTTAAAGTGACTATATCAATTTTATTGTCGTTTAAATAATATTTAACGCTACCGAATTTAGCAAAAGTCATATCTACATCAAGAAATTTCTTCACTTCTTCTGGGGTCGCATCCGTAACAAAATCATAATCATTTATTTCATTATTTAAAAGATAGTCGCGAGATGTCGAACCTATCATAAATAAGCGAAATTTATTTCTGTTAAATATTTCTTTTAAAGTATCAAACACTAAATTCATATGCACATAATTATAAAAAAATAGAGTCTAATTTGCTAGGCTCTATTTCATTAACAAAATACTAATTTTTTCTAATTTTTGCTCTGAGTGTTCTACTTACTGTAAAGCCAACTGATTTAGATGCAGGTATTGTTATTTTTTCGTGTTCCCCTAAAGGACTTGTGCCAACTCTTTCTTTTCTATTTTTAACTTCAAATGTTCCAAATCCTGTAATCATGACATCATTTCCTTTAATTAATTCTTCACTAGATGCATCAAAAAATTCATCAATAATTTCGGCAACTACTTTTCTACTTTGGTTAGTTTTTTCTGCAACTATAGTTACTAATTCTGCTTTATTCATTCCTTCTTTCTCTCTTTCTTTTCCATCTATTAAAACACATAAAAATAATTTAATCAATTTAAGATTTTATAAACTAAAAAATTAAAATTATACGATTAGAATGTGAAATTTTCTTCTTTTAAAGGTCTTTTCATTACTTGCTTAATTTCGATTGATGGAGTCTTAAAATTAAATAAAATTTCATATAAAGTTGAAATAATTGGCATTTCAATTTTATGCATCTTTGCAAGATTATAAATGACCTTTGTTGTATATAATCCTTCAATGGTTATAGTATTATTTTCTACAATTTCTTTAGCTGAATTTTTTTCTCCAATTTTATAGCCAAAACTAAAATTTCTACTTTTATCAGAATTACAAGTAAGCATTAAATCACCAAGCCCACAAAGTCCAAAAAAGGTATCTTTTTTTGCGCCAAATTCAACTGATATTTTAGCCATTTCATATAGTCCGCGAGTTACGAGAGCAGCTTTAGTATTTTCTTCATATCCAAGGCCTTCAAGCATACCACTTGCAATCGCAATTGAGTTTTTAATACTTGATGCAAATTCTGCACCTATTAAATCACTTGCTGTATAAACTCTAAAATAATCATTGGAGAACAATTTTTGGACTTCTTGAGCATAATTTAAATTATTCGAAATAGCGTTAACGCAAGTTAACTTTTTTTCGATAATTTCTTTAGCAAAACCTGGCCCTAAAATGCTAGCAAAATTTAAAATATAATCATTATTAAGATTATTGAAGATAAATTCACTAATTCTAGAATCTGTTGAACTTTCTAAACCCTTTGTAGCATTAATAATATTAATTTTTCTTTTTAAATAAATGTTAATTTCATTTATTACATCTTTATAAGCTTTACTAGGAACACAAATTAACAAATAGTCACTATCATTTAATTCATTGAAATCATTTGTTGCAATTATATTTTTACCAATTTGACGATTTCCCAAATATTTTTCTAAAGTATGTTTTTCATTAATTTCATTTTTTGAAATTTCGTTACGTGTATAGACAAAAACTTTATGTCCGTTATCACTTAAAACAGTACTTAAAGCTAAGCCGAAAGCACCACATCCGTAAGTAAAAATTTTCATTATTTCTTCTTTCTTAAAATTAAATTAATAGGTGAACCTTCTAGTTCAAATGATTCTCTAATTCTATTTTCAATATATCTTAAGTAAGAGAAATGCATCCATTTTGGATCATTAACAAATAAAGCGATTGTCATTGGCTTATTATTGACTTGTTGAGCATAATAAATCCTACATCTTCCACCATTAAAATCAGGTGATTCATTCATCATTTGTGCTTCTTGAATAATATCATTTAAAACACTAGTTTGAATTGAATACGTATAACTTTCGTATACTTTTAATAGTATTTCAAAAATATTATTAACTCTTGTTTTATTTAAAGCACTTACATAAATAATTGGCGCGTAATCTAAGAATTTAAATTCTTTTCTAATATTTTTAGTAAATTCATTCATTGAATTATTATCTTTTTTAACGAGATCCCATTTATTAACAACGATAATAATTGCTTTTTTTGCTTCTACAGCATAGCCAACAACGTGTTTATCTTGTTCTTGAATGCCTTTATCAGCATCGATAACAAGTAAACAAATATCGCTATTGTCAATTGCTCGTAAAGCTCTTAAAGCAGCAAATTTATCGATCGATTCGTAAATTTTTCCTCTTTTTTTAAGACCTGCTGTGTCAATAACAGTAAACCTTTGCTCGTTGCGAATAAAAGTTGTATCAATAGCATCACGTGTTGTACCTTCGATATTTGAAACAATAACACGGTCTTCATTTAACAATGCATTACATAAACTTGATTTGCCAACATTAGGTCTACCAATAATTGAAAATCTAATTGATTCATCGTCTTCTGCATCTTCTTTATTAGGTAAGTCTTTAATAATAGCATCTAAAACATCACCAATACCAACGCCATGAGCACCACTACAAGCAATAGGTTCACCTAAACCTAAGTTATAAAATTCATAAATATTGTTTTTTAAATGTGCATCATCAATTTTATTAACTGCTAAAATAACAGGTTTTTTTGATTTATAAAGCATTCTAGAAACAAATTTATCATCTTCAGTTAATCCAATTTTTCCATCAACAACAAAAAGAATAACATCAGCTTCATCAATAGCAATTTCAGCTTGAATTCTGATTTGTTCTTGAAATGGTTTATTTTCAATTTCAATTCCACCAGTATCAACAATGTTAAATTCTTTAGTTAACCAACTAGTTTTTGAATAAATTCTATCTCTTGTAACACCTCTTTGTGTTTCAATAATAGATTTCTTTTCGCCAATAATTCTATTAAAAATTGTTGATTTTCCTACACTAGGTGAACCAACAATTGCTACTAATCCTAAATTCATAATTATTTCATCCCCCTAGCACTTGCGATTGATAAAATTTCATTTACAACTTCATCAATTGTCATATTAGTTGTATTAATCATTATGCTATCTTCTGCTGGTCTTAAAGGGCAAAATGAGCGATGACTATCAATATAATCTCTTTTATTTACGTTCTCTAAACAAGCTTCATAGCTAGTTTCAATACCTTTTTCGATGTTTTCGCGATATCTTCTTCTTGCTCTTTCTTCAGCACTAGCAATTTGATAAATCTTTAATGCAGCATCTTTTAAAACATAAGTGCCAATATCCCTTCCATCCATCACAACATTTCTATTGCTTGCAATTTTTCTTTGCAAATCAACTAAAAATAAACGTACATTTTTATAACTTGCAATATAACTTACATTATTAGCAACATCATTATCTCTAATTTCTTTACTAACATCTTGAGAATTTAAAGTAACACAATAATTTTCATTAAATGAGATTTCAATTTTTCCGATTAAACTATTAGCATCTTCTTCAGATTGTGGATCTAAGCCAGCCTTAATTACTGCATATGTAAAAGCTCGATACATTGCTCCTGTATCGACATATAAATAACCTAATTTTTTTGCAATTATTTTAGCTACTGTGCTTTTTCCACTTGCACTAGGTCCATCAATTGCTATCGAATAATTATTTGTCACCATAATTTAACTCCCATAAATTTACTACAAATTAAAAGCAATACAAATATCGCTAGTGATACTGCAACAACTACAAATAAAGTGTATAAAAGAAATTTTAAAAACTTACGTTTTTTATAATCATCATATACTGTTTTTTGCTTTTTAATTCTGTTTTCTTCGTTTTTATCTAATGTATGTTTGTTTTCTTTTACTTTTTTCTTTTCACTTATCGTTTTTGCATCAGATTCATTTTTAATAGTATCTTTAGCTAGAGTTTTATTTGCTTTCTGTTGGTCTAGAAAATCAGAAGATCGTTTAATTTCTTCTCTATATTCAGCAAATTTCAACGTTCTAGTATTGCGTTTACCCATATCAAAAATTTTAGCATATTAACACTATTATTTATAGTCACTTTAAACTTAAAAAGTATTAAAAATGCTCTAACAAATTTAATTAAAAACTAACTAAAATTCCACCTTGAAGCGAATAGAAAGCACAAAGTCCTCTATTTTCTTCAATGATAATATTTTTAAAATTGTATTCTTCTTCGATTAAAGTTTTAAGATATTCAGCATCTTCTAAATTTTGTGTATGCGAAATAACAACTGTTCTTTCACTAAAATTTGTGCAAACCTTTCCAATATTAACTGCTAATCTTTTTAAAACGCCTCTAAATGTTCTAATCTTTTCTTTAATCTTAATTTCACCATCTTCACCATAGCATAATGGCTTAATAGCAATTTTAGAAGCGATAAAAGCCACAACTTTGTTCATTCTTCCGTTTTTCACTAAGTTGTCAAACTTATCTAAGACAAAATACAAATTTAAAGAATCTCTAAATTTGTTCATTTCAGTTTTAATTGTTTCAAAATCAAGGCCTTTTTTAATTAATTCATATGCTTTGTCTACAAGTAATCTCATTACTCCAGCAACAAGTTTTGAGTCAACAACAAATACTTCTTTTGATTTATCTTCTAAAAGTCCCGCTGCAACAGTTGCAGAGTTATAAGATCCACTAAGTTTTTTACTAATAGTAATGCAAATTACCTTTTGGGCACCTTCATAGGCATTTAAAAAATCGTTTGGTGAAGGGCAGGAAGTTTGTCCTGCTTTCGAACTTTCTTTACATCTTTT
>UQXJ01000013.1 GCA_900545015.1 uncultured Mollicutes bacterium
GACATATCATCATTTAATTTGACAAAATCGTCATTAAATATTTAGGCTAGCGACATTATTATAAGCACTTACCCAGTCCTTAAATGTGGTTCTATTAAGACCGTTTTGCCTTGCATATTCAGATACACTTAAACCTGAGATTTTATATTTTCTACAATGCTCATATCTTTCTTGATCTGTAAATCTTTTATGTGTTTCGTTTGGTTTGTCCATAAAATAAAAATCCTCCTAAGTTTTTACACCTAAGAGGATATCTTTTTACTTCCTTTTTGTAAGAGTGTTAAATTTTGACGTATACAAATCAACCAATTAATTTATTAATAATCACATCCCAAGTAAGAAAGGATGCTTTTTTTGTACTAAGAATAAAGTTCGATATAAAACCTATATATTCTTTTTTTGGTTTTACTTTTATTTTAATCCACATCAAAACATTGCAATCTGCATCATCTAATGGCATAATGATGTATATAAGAGGTGAGGATGATGAAGATATTTGATTATAAAAATAATTCTTTAAACTTTTTAGATTATGATCATATAAAGACATTATCAATAATTCATGAATTTAAAGGCAAGCAAGATTTATATGTAAATGCAAATAAAGATGAACTAAAAACATTATTAGATGTAGCTTTTATTCAAAGTGTAGGGGCATCTAATAGGATTGAAGGCATCTTTACTAGCGATAAGAGATTACAAGAACTTGTTAACGAAAAAGTAACTCCACATAATAGAGACGATAAAGAAATTTCTGGTTATAGAGAAGTTTTAAAATTAATACATGAAAATTATGATTACATACCAATTACACCTAATTATATATTGGAACTACATCAAAGATTATATTCCTTTAGTGATTCATCAATTGGTGGAAAATATAAAGCAACAGATAATGTTATTATCGAAAAAGATCAATTCGGAAATGAAAAAGTTAGATTTAGACCAATGCCTTCATTTTTAACAGAGGATGCAATGATAAATGCTTGTGATGCATTTAATAAAGCTTGGAATGAAAATAAAATTGATAAATTATTACTAATTCCAATGTTTGTTCTAGATTTTTTATGTATCCACCCTTTTGATGATGGCAATGGCAGAATGTCAAGATTACTTACATTATTATTGCTATATAAAGCAGGTTATATAGTAGGTAAATATATTAGTATTGAAATGCTAATTGAAAATACAAAAGAAGAATATTATTCATCATTACAACAAAGTTCTATCAATCGGTTTGAAAATGAATCTAATTACTCATTCTTTGTTGATTATTATTTGAGTATATTAATAAAAGCATTCAATGAGTTTGAAAATAGAATAGAGTATTTAGCTGATAAAAAGATTAATAAATCAGAAAAAATTAAAAAATATATTAATCAATATATAGGTGCATTTAGCAAAAAAGACATAATTAATTATTTCCCTAATATTTCCAAAATAACTATTGAAAGAACTCTAAATGAATTAATAAAAGAAAATTACATTGAGAAAATAGGATCAGGGCCAGCAACCAAATACGTTAAAAAATAGGTCTGCATTATTTATAACAATTCGATGTAGATTTGATGGAAATGATGTAGATATATTTATATTAAATAATTACAATCAAAATGAAATAAAAACCAAGTTAATCTTCTAGCATCTTAAAAGATAGCTTAATTGTATACCATGAATAAAATTCATATTCTTTTACAATGCATTATATTCAGATTCTCATCCATCACTTGGAATGTAAAATGTAATTTTTATAATTTAAATCTGGGTAACTAACCTACATATCAGAATTATGGGATTTTTTTCGTTCCTCTTTGTTGCACTAGTAAGGATAATATTGCAAAGACTTTATCACAAAAATGCCGATTAAATTAACGCAATAATACCGAGTAAAATACCACAAAAACACCGATTTGATTGATTTAAACGATTATTTTGGATAAATATAGATTTAAAATCTATATTATTATATAATTATTTTAGATTTAAAATCTAATTATGGAGGAAATGTTATGTCAAAACTTGGTGAAACAGTTAAAAAAATTAGAAAAAGTAGAAATATGAGTCAGGAAACTTTTGCTGAGTCTCTTGGATATAAATCCGCTACAACCATTAATAAAATTGAATTAGGAATTAATGACATGGGTTATGATGCAATTGTCAGGTTAATTTCTCAATATGATGTAGATGTTAATGATTTATTTGAGTCTAATACTAAATTGGATAGTAAAATAAAACCTAATGGTAAGAACGAAATAGTTTTATTTGAAAATCAAGGAGTACAACTTGAAGTTAATGTTAAAGATGATACTGTTTGGCTAAACCAAGATCAAATATCAAGATTATATGGAAGAGATAGAACGGTTATTTTAAAGCATATAAAAAACGCTTTGGCTGAAGAACTAAGAGGTGTAACTTCAACATGTGCAAAATTTGCACAAGTTCAAATTGAGGGAGATAGACAAGTAAAAAGAGAGATTGAATATTACAATTTAGATGTAATTATTTCTGTAGGATATCGTGTTAAATCTTCACAAGGTATAGCTTTTAGACGTTGGGCAAATAATATTTTAAAATCTTACATGTTAAAAGGTTATGCAATTAATAAGCAGCGTTTAGAATATTTAGAAAAAACAGTTAAATTAATAGATATTGCTTCAAGAAATGTAGAAGAACTTACAAATGATGCTGCTAAGGATGTTTTGCTTGTAATAAATAATTTTTCAAAAGGATTAGATCTTTTAGATGCTTATGATCACCAATGTGTACCTAAAATAAGTGGCAAAAAAGATGATAGAATTGTCACTTATGAAGATTGCATGCAAGTTATTAAAAAGTTAAAGTTTAATGAAAGAGGAGATTTATTTGCCCAAGAAAGAAATAGTGATTTTAAATCTATTATAGGCAATATTTATCAATCATTTGGTGGAGAGGATGTTTATCCAAGCATCGAATTAAAAGCAGCTAATTTACTATATTTTACTGTGAAGGATCATGCCTTTATTGATGGTAATAAAAGAATAGCAGCTTCAATATTTTTATATTTTATAAATTTTTATGGTTTACTATATAAAGATGGGAAAGCATGTATATCAAATAATACACTAGCAGCATTAACTTTATTAATTGCTGAATCAAAGGCGGATGAAAAAGATCTTATTATAGATTTTGTGATGAATATTATTTTTGGATAATTAATTAAAATAAAGCTATCGAACTTTTAAGAAGAGGATATGAGGTCTATGTTGGAGCAATGCGCGATAAAGAAATAGATTTTGTTGTATTAAAAAAACGGACATAAAACATATATTCAAGTTTCAGATGATATTTCAAATAAAGAAACATTTAAAAGAGAAGTAAGCCATTTATTTTCTATAAAAGATCCGTATCCTAAAATTTTGATTTCTAGAATTAAACATCCTGAATTTTTTTCGTGAAGGAATAAAAATTATAGATATTGCCAAGTTTCTTTTAGATTCGCAAATTTACTAAAATTGCAAAAATGCGAAATGGATTTTAATATTATAAGAGTACAAGCTATTCGACAAAAATATGTAAAAAGTAAAGCAACTTATCAATTATGATGGATTAAATAATGCTATGCATAGTTACGCTGGTAATTATAGAGATAAACTTGGTCAAGGTGATTTGACAGCATATAGATATTTATGGGGGTGAAATAAATGAATGTAAAAAATGTTTGCTTATTCCTTATTTTGCTAGTTGCTTCATTAACAGGATGTAACACAATTTCTAGCAGTGAAAACACTCGTAATGATAGCGGGAATAATAGTTCTTCAGGTGAATCTGTAAAAACTGATAAGGAACTTGTTGCAGTATCCGAAGAAGAACAATTGAAAAAAAGTGACTTGGGTTGCCGAGTTTTAGTAACTAAAAGAGGAGAAGTAGAATTCATTGATAATCAACTCTACACGGTTTATTATTTTAAAATTTTAGAAGTCATTAAAGGTGAAGAAACAATAAATCATGCTTATTTTAGAGGAGACACAACAGAAAACAGCAATGTGACAAGTTCTACTGATGAAAAAATGATAGAGGATGAAAATTATAAATTATATTTGCGAAATAGAAACGGCAAGTATATAACAACAGCAGGATATCAAAGTATTATAAAACAATAAGGAACTTTTGATAGATTAAACCTTATAAAATATTTATGCTCACACTTCAAATGTGTGGGCTTTTTCTTATGTTGCTCGAAGAGTGATATAAAACCGCCTCCTATGGGGTGAGAATTGAAAAAGCGGTAGGTAGCGTTTCATTACTTTAGGTGGAGAACTCTTTAATAAACTTATTTTCTCGACATCACATGCTAAAGTTTCGACAGATATGTCTTAATTTTCGTACTATTTATGCTTATTATTGTAATTTTTTTAAGTATAAGCAACTTGAATGTATGAATAATTCATCTCGATTAATTTGACGGGGTGTTTTACTAGTTAAGGGGGTTTTTATTATTTTTTGGATTTTCAAGTCTAAAACAATCATTTTAAATAAAGTTTCAGACTTAGAATTCCAAAACTTTTAATAATTTGTTTTTTATGAGTATAATCCTAATCTCTTTATACTAAAACAAAAAATAAACTATTTTTAAATAGAAAAAAAGTTCGATGCAAATCGTATTTTTTTTCAATTTTCCCTATTGACTTTCAGTAATTTATTTAGTATAATTATACTAAAGAGTAGAGGATGTTTTATGTTTGATTTGAGTGTTAAAGTTGCAATTCCAGAAAATTCGATTATTAGTAAAAATACAAAGGCTTCTTATGTATATTTTTGTTTACAAAAGCGATACATTAAAAACAAAAAATACAATTCTGATAAGCGTGTTACGATTGGAAAAGTTGACCCTTCAGAGCCTACTTCAATGTTTCCAAATGAGAACTTTAAAAAGCTTTTTCCTAACGAATATGAATCTATAAAAAATGATGAAAAAATTAATGACAAAATTCAATTTTCTGAGGCAATTTCTTTTGGCCAAACTGCTCTATTTAATCATTTATTTAAGGACACTTCCCTCAAAGATATATTGAAGAGAAATTTAGGAAGTAATAATTTTGATGATGAAACGACAACAAATAATGTTTTTAACCTTGCATGCTGTTTTTTGCTAACTCAAAATTCAAGCGTTATCAATTATCCATATTTTGGAAGAGATCATTTAATCTTAGGAAACACTATTTATTCTGATTCAACAATGGGAAATATTTTATCTTCAATAACTAAACAACAATGCAACGAGATAATGAAAGAATGGCTATTATTACACGCAAAAAACGAAGGCATATTTTTATCAATCGATGGCAGCAATACGCCAACAAATTCAGAAGATCTTGAATTAGTAGATGTAGGTCATGGAAAGTCAGGCCTTGAAGAAAATCAATTTTCATATACTTTAATTACAGAGCAAAATTTTAGAAGACCTCTATTTTTAGAAGAATATAATGGTTCAATTCATGACTTAAATGCAGTAGGACCAATAATTAGTTTTTTAAACAAATTAAAGGTTAAAAAGATCAAATTCCTTTTAGATAGGGGATATTTTTCTGCAAAATTGATGAAATCTTTGCTTAATCAAAATCATGATTTCATTATGATGGAAAAAGAGTGCAAGAAAACAAGAGAATTGATTGACACCTATTTTGAAGATGTGAAGTCGTTTGATAAATATATTCCTGAACATGATTTAAATGGATATACAGTTGTTAGAAAACTATTTGATCATTACGACAAAACAGTTTGCTATCATCTGTACTTTAATCAAGAAAGATACAATATTGAAGAGAAAATTTTAAAACAAAATATTGCATTAGATTTTCAAACATTAACATCAATGAAAGGAAAAATAATTAACGAAAATGAGCGTGAAATTTTGTCTAGATTTTATGAATTAAAACTTGATGAAAACAATACCCTAATCGAATTTTCTTATGATAAAGATAAGGCCATCGACACTCTTAAATATAAAGGCTTCTTTGTAATTATTACAAGTTTTGCAGCAACTGCAGCGGAAGCATATAGCGAATATCACTCAAGAGACTACACTGAAAAAATGATAATGATGATGAAAACAAATGAACAATTTGATGTCTGTAGAGTTCATGATGAAGAGCACTTATTTGGCAAAACATTAGCAATGTTTGTAGGACTCATTTTATGCAATGAATTATATCTTAAAACTCGTGAATTAAGAGAAAAAACTAAAGATAAAAAATTGTATACAACAAGCAACTGTATACGTGAACTAGGTTGCATAAAGGCTATTTATGATAGCGAAATTGGCTACTACAACAATAGAGCTTTAACGAAAGTTCAAAATAATATTATAAATGCATGTGGTATGTCAAAATCTCAGCTTGCTGGAGAATTAAAAAAATTTAATTTAGGATTTTAGTATAAAGAGATAAGGAATGGTTTCTATAAAACGTTGTAAATGTGTACCAAAAGTGATACATTAATATCGAGGATATTATATATGAACGAAACTAAAACAGAAACACTACATGTTAGATTATCACCAAGTATTAAAGCTGAAGCTGAAGAAATATTTGAAGAAATGGGGCTAAATATGTCCTATGCAGTATCAATGTTTCTTAAACAAGTAATCATAAAAAGAAAGATTCCTTTTAATATTGAATTGAAATCGGATGATGTCATAAAAAGAGAAGAGGAATTAGCATTTGCAATCAATGCGACAGGTGGTAAAGAAATATCACCTAAACTTAAACATATTGTTCATTTATACGCAAATGGTGATATTGATTATGAAACAGCTTGTTTTGCAATTAATAGATGTTTTTAGATACTATTTATGAAAGATATCTATGTTTATGAAGGAACAAATGTTCCAAAGAATAAAAGAGACATTAGGAACAATGATGATTTAGATCAATTCGAAAATGCAATGACATCATTAGCAATTATTAATATAAATCGTAATTTTAAATTTAATGATTTAAATGATATTTATAAAATTCATAAGTTGTTATTTGAAAATGTTTATGAATGGGCTGGAGAAATAAGAAAAATCAACATATATAAAGAAGAACCTGTATTAGCAGGTTTATCTGTACAATATGAAGATTATAATAATATTAAAAGCAGCATAACAAATCTAAATAAGAAATTCTTAAATACTAAATGGGAAGAACTAAGCAAAACCGAAATAGTTGATAATATAGTTAGATTCTTTTCTTCACTTTGGCGAATTCACCCATTTAGAGAAGGTAATACTAGATCGGTTTCTACTTTAATGTTTCTATTTATAAGAAATATGAATTTAAAACTTAATCAAGATTTTGTTAAAGAACATGCAAAGTATTTTAGAAATGCATTAGTACTTGCTAGTATAGGTGAATACAGCGAATATGAACATATAACTAAATTTTTAAAAGATGCTATTTCATTTAAAACTATAGATTCTACTAAATACAAAACAATTAAGAATTACGAAGTAGACAAATACCAATACAATTATCACAGTTATAAAAAAGATTGAAGATTAAATAAAAGAATAAAATTAATAAAGATTAACTTTTTGGCTTAGCTTGTTGCTTCATAATTAACATCGGGAACTATCCTATTATAAATTAACACTAAAGGCTCGGTGTATAATGTAAATAAATTATATGATGGTAGAAGAATTGTATTTGGACTACATGATGAGGTTTGAAAGGAGTTACTGCATCGAGTTTAAATCGCTTACTCTGAGAAATAGTCGCTTATTTTTGCTATAAAAGTAATAGATTAATCTCGATAGCGTTTCATTACTGTGTGTGGAGAACTCTTTAATAAACTTATTTCCTCATTATTACATGCGAAAGTTAGGACATAATCGTCCTAAGATTCGTAAATTAGGTTAGTTTATGTTCAAACTAGATAATGGAGAAAATTTTATAGTCTCCCCAATCCAAATAAATTTGGTAGAGAATTCTAGACTTTTTGTAATGTCTACAATATAATTAACTCGAGAGTTAATAACTATAGAGTTAATAAAAAAGTGGGTGATATTTTATGTTTGTTGGAAGAAAAAAAGAATTAAATGAGTTGAATGCTAGGTTTAATAGTACTAAAAAAGAATTTGGGGTTATATATGGTAGAAGAAGAATTGGCAAATCTACCTTAATAAATGAATTTTTAAAAAATAAAACTAATATTTTTTTCCAAGCTAAAAAAGATAGTATGTACGGAAATTTAAAATCCTTTTCATACGAAATAGATAAATTATTAGATTTACCAAAATCTTTTGTTTTTTCTAGTATGGAAGAGGCTTTTGATTCATTAATTGATTATGCAAAAGGTAACAGATTTGTTATTGTTATCGATGAATATCCTTATATTGTTAATCAAGATCCTTCTTTTTCTTCCGTTTTACAAGAAGCGGTAGATAGAGCACCTAATAATATTTTCTTTTTAATATCTGGTAGTGATGTTGGAATGCTTAAAAACGAATTAGTAGACCATAATTCCCCTCTTTATAAAAGAATAACTTTTGAAATGAATATAACAAAACTTAAATATTCTGAAGCATCAGAATATTTAAAAAATGTAGATAATGAAACAAAAATAAAATATTTATCTTTCACATCAACTTATCCATATTACTTGTCTGCAATGGATTTTAATTTGCCATTTGAAGATAACATAAAAAGATTGCTATTTAATGAATATGGAACATTTTTTACATTGCCTGATCAACTTTTATCAAATTCACTTAATACACAAGATGTCTATAATGCTATTTTATATGCTGTTTCTAAAGGAAAAAGAAGTAATAAAGAAATTGCTGAATATATTCATGAGGATGAAGCAAAAGTAAGCAAATATATCAAAACACTATTGCATTTAGAATTGCTCGACAAAAGAGAAACTTATAAAGGTAATAAAAAAACAGTGTATTACGAAATAGGCGATCCAATGTTAAGATTTTGGTTTATGTTTATCTTCGATAATATGGAAAAAATTAAATTAAATGGCGAATTTGTTTATAAAAATTTGGAGAATGATATTAATCAATTTATATGCCATGGGTTTGAAGATGTTTCTAGATTATACATGGATGAATTGAATTCAAAAGGGTTATTAGGCGATGTATTTGCTCCATTTAAACCATATAAAGTAGAAAAATCCTTTTTAAATCGCTCAATTGAGATTGATGGCCTTTCAAATAATGATAAGACGTTAGTAGTTGTTGAATGTAAATTTAGAAAAGAAAAATTTACCTTATCAATGCTAAAACATCTAGAAGAAAGTGCTAGTGTCTTTCCGGATAAATATATGAGAGTGTATTACTTATTTTCTAAAAATGGATTTGATGAAGAAATTAAAAGAATCCAAAATGATAAATACCATATTGTAGAACTTGATGATATGTTCGATTTTTAGTGATTGAACATCATCTTTGTGTATGAATTTTTTAACTTCATCTTATTTTTGATATTATAGTATTAATGATTTATAAAACCTTAGGAGACTAATATATGCCAAAATCAAAGTTTTTATCACTATGGCTGGCAGTAATTAGAACTTTCGGTTTATTAACAGGGTGTTCTAACATTAAATACAATGCTCAGCTTTTTGATTTTGCAGTAAATCGGATTAAAGAAGATTTTATAAATGATAATCTTGTAGATAATTTAGAGAACAATAAATATCCAACTGAACGTGTCTTTATTGTCAAAAATCAAGAAGAATACAATAAAACATTTAATAAAAATGTCTCTAACTTTGATTTTAATTTTGATACTCAAATGTTAATTGTTTATACATTTGTAGACATATATCATAGGAATAACAGCCTTGTAAGTTTAGATGTTGTTGAAGATGTCTTAACCATTGCTTATAAGATGGAAAAGAAGTCTAGAGTGGGCGACGCCTCTAAACCTTATCAGCGTTGGTTTGTGGTTAAACTTGATATGCTTAGTGTAGATTACGTCGTTTTTGTAGAAAAAGAATAAGATTAGTAATTTAAGAAGATATTTTTGGGAAAACGAAAAAAGTTTATTTAACATAATATGATATATAAAAATTTAAATCTGATTTTATAAATATACTTAAATAGTGAAAAAATAGTGAAATAATAGTGAAAATTTGATAAAAAATTTTGCAAGTAAAATTATGAAGAATGTTATTATTGGTAATGAAATTTTAAATTATATTTTAGAGACGCGGATTGTTTTTTAAGGCTAAATATGGTGAAAAATAGTGTTATTTATGATTTTAAGTACTTAGTAGAAGTGCTTTATAAAGAATTTTATCAAAAGTAGGAATAATTGTGTTTGCAGTTGTCAACGACTAAATTCGGAATTACAATAAACAGATTTTATTTGTATTATTTGCTTTGAATATTGGCTTAGAAGTAACCTAGTATTAAACTTAGAAGTAACTTAGAAGTTATACAAAAATTGAAAAGGGTGATCATGAGAAAATAAATTAAGCCAAATAAAAGCAAATTGACATTGTTAAAATTTTGCTTTAATTACTTTAAATTATATTTAAAAGTAAATGTTCCACTATGATTAGAATGAGCTTTTTCAATGAATATTTTAAGTTGATAATTGTTCGTTGTCGTATTTAAATCATAAAGAATTTCAAAGGTATAAACAGCATCTTTTAATAAAAATCCATCTTCACCTTTAGTTAAGTCATTTACATAATAAAATTTGTATGCTGGGCATGGATTTGTATCATAATAATTATCTAAATTATCTTTTTTAATAATGTTATAAAGAGTAGTATCATCCGCATAAGCGTATGATTTAGCGATACCAAATTTATTAGCATAATTAGTTTTAAAATAATTTAAATATGTCGTTGCGTTTGCTGTTAAAACATCAACAGATGAACAATTTTGAGAAAAAGAATAGCCTTCATTAAACCAAAAAGTATCTGTATTCATCTCACCATTTAATTGAGTAGGCTCAGGAAGATTATCTAAATGAACTGCACTCAATTCTTCAGCGGTAAACCAAGCTTTAGAATCACGAAAATCTTTTATATTTGGTTCATTTTCGTTTCCACAAGATAATAATGTAAGAGACGATAGAAGTAATAATAAATTTAGACATAAATGGTTTTTCATAGTGATGACTCTCCTTAAATCTTTACACTATTTATGATATCACTTTTAAAAATAGAATATTTTATATTTAGTAAAATATAATGCAAAGAAAAGAAACTTAAATTATTGTCGCTTCTCTTTTTTTACTAAATTTTTTCTCATTATTAAACATAATTAACTCGAGAGTTAATAACTGTGGAGTTAATAAAAAAGTAGATAATATTAATAAAACTATATGCCAACAGTTTAAGAATTTTCCTAGACTTGATATGGATGATATTAAATTAAAAGTTTTTAAAGAACTCTAAAAGTTTAATTTGGGTTTTTAATATTAAAAATGAAAATTCTAACATTTGTGTTAATTTTTGGGGTGCAAATTGATATAATATTCGCATAAAATCACCCCAAAAGGAGGCAATTTATGGATAAACGATATTTAGAAATTCAAATACTATTGCAACAAAGAGCTGAAATAACCGCTAGACTTAATTTAATTCCATATGATGGATCAATTGAAATAAAAGATAGAGATGAAAAGAAGTATATTTACATTAGGAAATGTGTTTTAGGACGATACACATCTACATATATTGATTCGTATTCAGATGAATTATTTGCTTCAATATCTAAATTATTAAAAGATGCTAAAGAATATAAAAAAGAAATTAGAAAAATTAATATTGAACTTGCTAAATTAGGATATAGCCCACAATATTTATCGCCTAGAGTTTTATTAAATATTGATTTTGCAAGAGCTAATTTGAAATCGAATATCTATGACCAAGCGATACTTGAAGGCATAGCAACTACATTTTCAGATATCGAAACAATTATTGAAAATGGAAAAGTAAGCGGAATGACTGCAACAGATGTTCAAAAGATATTAAATCTAAAACATGCATGGGAATTTATTATGGATAAAGATGCTGTTGCATCTAAAACTAGTTATTCAATTCTTTGTTATATTGCTGGTCTTGTAAATGAGGGATTTTATACTTATGGTGGTAGAATAAGAAGCGTATCTGTAAGTATAGGTGGTACAACTTACGTTCCACCTATGCCTATTGAATTTGTTGTTGAAGAAAAAATAGAAGAAATATTAAATAAGAAAGAAGAGCCAGCTGAAATTGCTATTGAACTTTGTTTATATTGTATGAAAAGGCAAATTTTTAATGATGGAAACAAAAGAGCAGCAGTTATTTTTGCTAATCATTTTTTGATTTCAAAAGGTGCAGGACTTTTAGTAATTCCATGGAATAGAGTCCCAGATTTTAAAAAATTATTAGTTTTATATTATGAAGATAGAGATAATGGTGAAATATTAGAATTTATGAAGACATATTGTTGGAAGAAATTTTAATACGATGAAAATTATTAACATTAAAGTTAAAAAGCACCCCTAATGCTATTGCTAACTTCAAATAGCAGTATTGGTGGAGACTTGTGTTAGTTACAACTTGTATTGAAAATATCAATTGAATGATGTGCTTTTCCTAGAAATTTCATAAAAATAGGATAGAAAAACATGAATAGTTGGATAAAGTGTAGAATAAAGTGTAGAATAAGTGTAGAATAAAATTGTAAGGTATCTTATATGGAAATCAAGCGAGAAACAGAATATATAGAATTCAAAGAAAGTTTAAGTCAATTAAATAGAGGATTAGAATCACTGGTAGCTATGGTTAACAAAAACGGAACTGGAATAGTTTACTTCGGCATTAAGGACAATGGCGAAGTTCTTGGATTAACTATTGGAAATAAGACTATTAAGGATATAAGCCATGCAATTTTTGAGCGAATAAAACCAGTATTAGTGCCTAAAATAATTGAAGAAGAAATTGATGGGAAACTTGTTATCAAAGTCGAAGCTTCAGGAGTGAATTGTCCATATTCTTCTGATGGTAATTATTTTATTAGAAGCGGTAATGAAAATAAAAAAATTGATCCTGAAATAATGAGGCAATTAATATTTAAAAATTCAAATGATAACATTATCGAAATTGAATCAATAAACCAAGATTTAACCTTCGAACAATTGTGGCAATTATTTGTGCTTAAAAACTTTACATTGAATAAAGATACTTTTGAAAAAAATACAAGTTTACTAACAAAAAATAAAAAATATAATCTCCTCGCTAATTTATTGTCAGATAATAATGATATTTCTATTAAGGTGATTAGATTTAAGGGATTAGACAAAACAGAAATTATCTCGAGAAACGAATTTGGATACAAGTGTTTATTATTATCAATGGAAAATGCATTGAATTATACATTGTCTTATAACGAGACAAAAGTCGAAATGAGTGGAGCGGTAAGAAAGGAAACAAAATTGTTTATTGAATCAGCTTTAAGAGAAGCTTGGGCAAATGCTTGCTTACATACAAGATGGGATAAACTTATTCCACCAGCTATTTATATTTTTGATGATAGAATTGAAATAATATCAACAGGAGGCTTGCCTGTTGATTATTCCGAAGAAGACTTTTATAGTGGGATAAGTCACCCTGTAAATAGAGGACTACAAAAGATAATGGGGCAGCTAGGGTTTGTTGAACAAACAGGACATGGTGTGCCTGAAATCGTAAAAAAATATGGAAGGGAAGCTTTTAATATTACTACTAACTATATTATTGTTACGCTGAAATTCCCCTATCTTCTTAAACGTGGCAAAGCAGACCTTTCAGGTTTGAGCTCTTCACAAGAAAAAGTATTAAAAGCTATAAGTACAAAGCCCTCAATTACAACAGCAGAACTTTGTAAAGTTGTAGGCCTTGGAACAAGTAGAATTAGTGTAATCGTAAAAGAATTAAAACAATTGCAAAGAATAAAGAGAATAGGCTCTAATAAAAGTGGCTATTGGGAAATTATTGAGGATTAATAATCTCTAAATTTGAGGTTAGACATGCATTTAAAAAATAGAAAATTGATTTAGATGTTTGTTTTAAATAATTAATTACGATGATGTTGAGACATGGGATTAATTTATTTTTCAATATCATTAAAAAACAATTTTTAAGATTAAATAATATTTTAGAATTTACTTACCTTTATACTTTTTTCACTCATAATATGCATAAAGGATTTTTGTTTTTCTGGTTGTTCTATGCAAGAATATAGAGGTGTATTTGATAAAATAGATATTTAAATTGTCATATTGAAAATCGAGTATGTTTCTTAAATAATCTTTTTAAAACACAAATATTAGTGAATTCTAATTTTTCATATAAATATCTAAATAATGGACAAAATCACATAAAAATACGGAATTGCGTGATTAAAATCACATAATTAGGCAAAAAAGTGTGATTATAACTTTATAATCAACGATGTTTTATTTATAATGCTATCAAAGTTGGGTGTTATTAATGAGAAGATTTATCGTTGAAGATTTAAGAAAATGGAAAGAATCTAAAAGAAGAAAACCTCTTATTTTAAGAGGCGCAAGACAAGTTGGAAAAACGTGGATTTTAGAAGAATTCGGAAAAGAATTTCCTGATGGTTTTATTCGCATCGATTTTGATAAGGAACCAGAATTTAGTCAATTCTTTGAAAAATCAAAAGATGTTAAAAGAATCGTTCAAAATTTGTCATTTGCATGTGATAAAAAGATTACAACAAACACTCTTATAATTTTTGATGAAATACAAGCTTCACCTGAAGCGCTTAATTCACTTAAGTATTTCTACGAAGATGCACCTGAATATTTTGTTTGCGCAGCTGGATCGCTTTTAGGACTTACATTATCTGAAGGATTTCCTGTTGGTAAAGTTGATTTTTTAGATATTGGTCCAATGTGTTTTGAAGAATTCTTGCTTGCTTGTGGAGATGATTCACTAGTTAATTACTTAAAAAGTATAGAATCAATTGAAAATATACCTGATGTTTTTCATGATAAATTAATTGAAAAAATAAAAATGTATTTTGTAATAGGTGGAATGCCAGAAGCTGTAAAAATATGGGCAGAAGATAACGATATTAAAGAAGCTGATAGAATTTTAATGTCAATTCTTGATTCTAATGATTCGGATTTTGGAAAACATGCTCCTATTTTAGATGTTCCTAAAATTAGATTAATTTGGGATTCCTTGCCTTCTCAACTTGCGAAAGAAAATAAAAAATTTTTATATAGTGCAGTAAAGCAAGGTGCAAGAGCTAGAGAATATGAAAATGCATTAAATTGGTTAAAAAATGCTAATTTAATCGAAAAAGTCTTGAAAATAACTAAACCTTCGCTTCCAATTAAGTCATATGAAGACTTATCTTCATTTAAAATTTATATGAATGATGTTGGATTATTAAGAAAGCATTCGAATTTGTCGACATCAGCATTCATAGAGGAAAATAGATTATTTACAGAATTTAAAGGATCTTTAACTGAAAATTTTGTATTAGAAAGTTTAACACGAATACTTGAAGTAAAACCATATTATTGGGCTAATAATTCTTATGAAGTAGACTTTGTAATTCAATTAGAAAACGAGATTTATCCTGTAGAAGTTAAAGCTGGTATAAACATTCAAGCTGCTAGCATTAAGCAATATTTATCTGATTATAAAGAAACAAAATTTGGCATCAGATTTTCTTTAAAGAATTTATCTTTTGATGGGAAGATTTTAAACGTTCCACTATATTTGATTGATGAACTTGATAGAATAGTTAAAGTTATAATGACCCATTAAATGACCAAGTAATGACCCATTAAATGACCCAATAAATAATTTGAGAATGGTCATCTTTAAATTTCTGATTTTCGTTTTTTAATAATTGCAATTTGATTACTTAAAAACCTTATGATTTCTATTTCACATAATGATTTAGAAAAGTAAGGTTTTCTTTTCATAAATAAAACACCATAAAAACACCATATTTAATTTTTTCATGCAAAAAATGAGACACTTTTGCCTTTTCGTTTCATTGGTTATTTGAGTTTAATTGTATTTAGTATACCAAAAAGTTATGATTATTAAAGAAATATACATTTCGAAAGGCAATTAATCATAAATATGAATAAATTTATCATAACCGTTGCCGGCAAAGGAGGAGTAGGCAAGACCTCACTTTCTGCGGCAATTGTAAGGGAACTTGTAAAAGATTTCCCAAAAGCTAGAATTCTAGCTATCGATGCAGACCCTGCTGTTGGATTATCTACAGCACTTGGAGTTAAAGTTAAGTTAACTATTGATGAAATTAGAAAACGTATAACTGAAGGAACAGGCGACTCAAGAGATAAACAGCAAATCCAAGCTTTATTAGCTGAAGCAAAATATCAACTTTTTGATGCGATTGTAGAAGAAGATGGATTCTCCTTCCTTGCAGTTGGTAGACCTGAAACAGCTGGATGCTATTGTGGAATCAATTCTTACTTAAAGCAAGTCATTTCAATGATGAGTGAAGAATTTGATTTTGTTGTTATTGATGGAGAAGCTGGAATTGAACAAGTAAATCGTAGAGTTATGGAAAAAGTAACTCATATGATTCTTGTAACTGATCCATGTAAAAAAGGAACACAAGTTGTACAAACTATTAAACAAGTAGCTGATGAACTTGTTATGTATAAAGAGATTGGTGTTGTCGTTAATAGACTCTCAAGTGAAGAACAAAAACAATATATAAATGTTGGTGGAATTCCAATTCTTACATATATAAAAGAAGATAAAAATTTACAATTAGCAGATATTAAAGGTGAAAGTGTTTTTGATTTACCTGATGATTCAAACATTTGTATAGGGGCAAAAGAAGCTTTGAAAGCTTTAAAAATAATAAATTAAGAGAGGTGAGAGCGTGAAAGATTTAAAACATTTAATCTATTTTGAAAAACTATTAGAAGATGCTAATAATGATTTAGTCAGACAAGCTAAAGCCGAAGGCAAACTTGCTTTAGGCTATACTTGTTTTCACATGCCTGAAGTATTATTGAATTTACCTAATTGTTTTTCAGTAAGACTAAGAGCTCCAAATACTGGTTCTATGGAAGTTGCAACTTATTATATGTGTAATGGAAGTTGTGAATATTCTAGAGCTTTACTTGAAAGAGCTATGGAAGGTAACTATAAATTCTTAGATGCAATTTGTGGTGTTGACCTTTGCGAAGCAATGAATCGTTGCATGGAAAATATGGAATTATTACATATTCAAGATGAAAATAAGGACAAATTCTTCTATACAAATACTGATGTTGCTTATTCTGATGATGAAGATAGTGTTGTTCATACGGTAGAACAACTTCAACGTAAAGTTCTAAACAAATTACACGAGAATTATGGTGTTGATATAAGTGAAGCTGCATTAAGAAAGGCAGTTGCTGATCATAATGAAATTTGCCGTTTAATTACTGAAATTGGTGAATTCCGTAAACTTGAAAATCCACCTATTACTGGTTATGAATTCCATGTTTTAACTTTAGCAACTTATACTTGTCCAAAATATTTAATTATCGATAAATTGAGAGAAACTTTAGAAGAAATTAAAACAAGAGTTCCTGACGAAAAGAAAAAATATCGTATTAAAGTTGTTGTCGTAGGTTCAGAAATTGATGATCCTGATTTAATAAAATTAATGGAAGAAAATGGCGCATTAGTTGTTGCTGATAGATTCTGTTATGGCTCATTCCCAGGACGTCAAGAAATTATCTTAAATGATGAAGAACCTGTTTTAAAACAAATTTGTAGACATTATTTGAAGCACACTGAATGTCCAAGACACTGTGCTCCTCATCGTGTTCAACATCGTTATGATTTTGTAAATCAATTAGTTAAAGATTTCCATGCTGATGGCATTATTTATGAACAAATGAAATTCTGTACTTATTGGAGTTATGAAAGAACACTTGCTTCATATATCATGAGCAACGAATATAAAATTCCAACTTTATCAATTGATAGACCATATCGAGCAAGAAGTAGTGGTCAATTAAGAACTAGAATTCAAGCTTTTGTTGAAAATGTTGAAATTAAGAAGATAAAAGCAAAACGCGAGAAAGATAGTGAGGTGAAATAAGATGGCATATAATGAAAAAACTAAAAAAGGATTAGGTAATCTTTATAAAGCTGATAGCCGTGCCATGACTAGACGTGAACGGAAAGGCTTTAGAGATACTTTTTACGACTTTTTCCGTTGGCTAAAATGTTATGGTTTTCTTGCTTTTAAATTAGGTGGACATCCTATTATATTAATTAAAGCAATGCTTAGATATCGTTGGATGGTTTCTTATTTAACTGCTGCAAACATGATTGATAGACATACAATTGGTTTACGTGGAAAAGAATTAAGATATACACACGAAGAATTCTTTGCTTTAGTTCATAACGCAACAATAAATGTTAAAAAAATTCTTGAACGTGATGAACATTTAAGACCAAGAAGTAAAAAGGCAAAAAGAATACGTGAAAGAACAGTTATGTTTGATGAAATGACACCAAAATCAATCATGTGGGGTTTCCCAACGCTTGATTGGATGGATGTCGCTATGATGACTATTGGTATGCCTGGAGAAATTGATCAACAAGCTAATGTTCATTATATTGATAAAATTGAAGAATTTGGTATGGCTGCTGATGTTTGCCCATTACCAGCTGCTGAATGTGGATGTGCTGCTGCAGATGATCTTCCAATCTTAGGAAAAACATTTATTACAAGTACAATGCCATGTGATGGATCTATTGGTCAAACAACATTCATGGGTCGTTATTTTAAAAATTATCCAATTTATCAAATTACTCCTCCTCAAAGATTTAACGAACCAGAAGTACAAGACTTTGCTGTTAAAAATCTTCAAGGCTGTATTAAATTTATTGAAAAGAATTATAACGTTAAATGGGATTGGAATAATTTCTGGAAATGTGCAAAAGAATATAATAAGTCAACACAAGCAATTATTGATAAATGGGATATAAACTGTACAGATTATCCACAAATTTGTGGCGCTGCACTCTCATTAACAAGAGAATATGAATTCCAAGGCGCAGGTATGTTGGATCCATATTTATATAAAACTCAATTAAGAACAGCAAAAATGGCTAAAAAAGGCTATGAAAAAGATAAAGCAAAAGGTGTTAAAAATTATACACATCGTGCAATTGTTTGGGCTTGTCCAGCTCACTATTATACAAACTTTACGTACTGGGCTGAATTAACATGGGGTGTTAAAACTCTTGTTGATATGGAATGTATGCTTTCCTATCACATGTATCATATAGGTGATGAAAAACAAGCAATGATTGACCTTGCTAAATCATACGAAAGAATGATGATGCGTTCACATACTAATGGTGGTTACGTAAATTCGCTTGATGAATTATGGAAAATGGTCAAAAAATTCAATGCTGATATGGTAATTATGTATGACCACGTTTCTTGTAAGAACGTTGGCTGTTTACATGGATTATATGAAGATCAAGCTAGAGAACATGGCGTTCACATGGTTTGGATTCCTCACGATTTAATGGATCCAAGAACTGTTAGCCGCTTAGCAATGCGTGATGAGTTCAATAAATATATGACAAACGTATTTAGAGAAAAACCTTTAGATCCAACGTTTGTTGATTATGAAGATCCTCTTACATGGTAATAATAAAAATTTAGAAAGGTGAAAATTATGAAATATTTTGGTGGATGTGATGTTGGTTCTACTTATACAAAATGTGTAATCATTGATGAAGCAGGACAAATTGTTGCTCATACAACAATTAGAAGTAAAATTAATGCAGAAATTAGTGCAAAAGATGCATTAGAACAAACAATTAAACAAGTTGAAGGCTTAAAAGAAATTGGCGATTTAGCATATCTCGTTGGTACAGGTTATGGACGTAATAAAGTACCTCAAGCTGATGAAAACATTTCAGAAATTTCTTGTCACGCAATGGGTGTTCACGTAACTAATCCAGATGTAAAAGCAATTATCGATATTGGTGGACAAGACGTTAAAGGTATTCAAATTGATTCAGATGGTACTGTTAAAACATTTGCTATGAACGATAAATGTGCTGCTGGAACAGGTCGTTTCTTTGAAGCAATGGCAAATGCTTTTGAATGTAGTTTAGATGAATTCTCACAATTGTCTTTATCAGCTAAAAACGCAATTCCAATTACTGCTCAATGTACAGTTTTTGCTGAAAGTGAAGTTATCACTTTAGTTGGTGAAGGTAAACCACGTGATGAAATCGCTGCTGGTATTCAACAAGCTGTTGCAAAACGTTGCTTCGTTATGGCTAAAAAAGCAGGTGCAACTGATAAGATTACTTTAACTGGTGGTTGTGCAAAGAATGCTGGTTTAAAGAAAGCTATCGAAAATGTTTTACGTATTAAAGTCGTTGAATTAAAAACTGATCCACAATTAATGGGAGCTTTAGGTGCAGCAGAATATGCTCGCCAAAAAGGAATGTAGGTAAACTTTATGGCATGGTACTATATTTTATTAATAGTCTTAGCATCCGTGTTTGTTTTCCTATTCGTTCTTTTATTTATTATTTATATAACAAATACTGATTTAAAATTAGTTGAAAAAATTTATAACAAATTAATTGAATACCACGATAAAAAACACACTGAGTCTAAATTATAATGAGTGTATTTGATAAGTTAATAAAAGATACATATAACTTATTAGATAAGAAAGATTTTGTTAGTTTTGATTATAGTGATAATTACAAGAAATTTGTAAGTGACAAACAAGAATTAATCTTCAAAAAAGATGCTCAATTTGAGTTAGGTGGAGAAAATTTAAATTCTGTCGCTTACACATTATTTACAGAAGATGATAATTTAGTTGATAAAGACGAAATTATCGTTATAGGTAAAGACTTGAATAAGATTAAAAAGGATACTTCCTTTGCAAGAATCGCCTTAGTCAAAACAAAAGGTGCTTATCTTCGTGGTGAACAAGCTTCCTACTTTATATTAGAAACTATTAATTTAAAAAGATATAACATAAATCTTAAAGGTTATATGATAAGAACTTCTGTATTAAGTAATAGAGAACAAGTACGAGTTAATAAAGAAGCTATCAAAAATAAAATGTCTTTCAGAGATGTTGGCAGTATGTACATTGATGAATTTAAAAGAAATCAATATGTTGAAGCAGTGAAAATGATATTTATCACTGAAGAAAATATTGATTACATTAAACTTGAAAACATTTCTACAACGTCTTTACAAATATTTAGAGCGTTAAATCATGCAATTTCTGACTTAAAAATGGATTGCAAACGCTGTGAATGGCAGACTCTTTGTAGTCAAATTGAAGGTATGAAAGAACTTCATGAACAAATGATTAAAAAATGAGGTATAAAATGGAAAAAGAATTAAACGCATTATTTACCCCTTGGAAAATAGGAAATTGCGAAATTAAAAACCGATTCGTTCAATGTTCAATGGGCGGTACATCAATTTTTGGATGGATGGAACCTAACCATTTCGACAAAGAAGCAGCAAACTTTTTACTTGAAAGAGCAAAAAACAATGTTGGTTTAATTTTACCTGGTATTGCTCCAATTAAAGACCCAGTTATGGGTAAATGGTTATACCAAGGCAAAGGAAAATTTAGAAAATTAAAAACTTTTATGGATGAATTCCATAAAACTGGCTGTAAAATGTTCGTTCAATTAACAGCTGGTTTTGGACGTTCAATGGCTGTTACAGACATAATGGAAAAGTTAGATACTAATAAATTTTTAGGAACTTTAGCAAAACCATTTGTCGACATTGATTATTTATGTGCAAGTAGTTCTCCAAATCCAAATAGATGGTCAGATAAAATTAAAACAAGAGAACTTACAATTAAAGAAATTGAAAAAATGATTGAAGGCTTTGCTAAAACTGCAAAGTTATGTAAAGAAGCTGGTGTTGATGGTATTGAAGTCCACGCAGTTCATGAAGGATATCTTATTGATCAATTTACAATGAAATATACTAACCAAAGAACTGATAAATATGGTGGATCTTTTGAAAATAGATATCGTTTCCCAGTAGAAATTGTTAAAGCAATTAAAAAAGAATGCGGAGAAGACTATCCAGTTTCTTTAAGATATTCAGTTGTTTCAAAAACAAAAGGTTTCCGTCAAGGTGCACTTCCTGGAGAAGATTATGTCGAAGTTGGACGTGATATGGAAGAATCAGAAAGAGCAGCAAAATACTTACAAGATGCTGGTTATGATATGCTTAACTGCGATAATGGAACATATGATGCTTGGTATTGGGCTCATCCACCAGGATATATGCCAAATAACTGTAACTTAGAAGATGTCATGCATATTAAAAAGTTTGTCGATATACCAGTTGTTTGTGCAGGTAAAATGACTGTTGAAGCAGGAGCTAAAGCTGTCAGTGAAGGCAAATTAGATGGTGTTGGATTTGCGAGACAATTCTTAGTTGATCCAGAATGGATTACTAAATTAATGAATGATAGAGAAATCGATATTAAGCCATGTATTCATTGCCATAACGCTTGCTTTAATATGGGTCATCATAAAGGAATCGGAAACGATCAACCATTAGAAGATTCAATGCATATGAGTAGATGCGCATTAAACCCTATTACAATGCAACATAAGCGTTATACATTAAAGAAAGCTAAAAAGGCTAAGAATGTAGCTATTATTGGCGCTGGTGTTGGTGGTATGGAAACTGCTATCGTTTTAACAAAACGTGGACACAACGTAACAATTTATGAAAAATCAAATCGTTTAGGTGGTGTCTTCAATGAAGCAGCTGCACCTTCATTTAAAGATGCTGATAAAAAGCTTTTAAAATGGTATGAAAATCAATTAAAAGAATTAAATATCAAAGTTGAATTTAATCATGAAGTTAAAGATATTAATGCATTACACGCTGATGAAGTAGTCGTTGCTACAGGTTCAAAAGCAAAGAGACCTCCAATTAAAGGAATTGAAAATTCTATCGAAGCTTGTGATTACTTAAAAGGTGACAAAGAAGTTGGAAATAAAGTTGTCATTGTAGGTGGTGGATTAACAGGTACTGAAATGGCATACGATTTGATTTTAAAAGGAAAACAAGTTGCTATTGTTGAAGCTTTAAATGATTTAGTATGCACACCACACGTTTGTTTAGCTAATACATCATTCTTAAGAGAAATGATGGCATATAAAAATGTTGATGTACATCTAGAAACTAAAGTTAAAGAAATTGGCAAGGACTATGTTCTTGTAACTAATAAAGATGGTTCAGAAAGCAAAATTATGTGTGATACAACTATTATTTCTATCGGTTATACACCAACACCTATTGCAGAGCCTTCTAAACATATACATATCGTTGGAGACGCTTTAAAAGTTGGAAACTTAAGAACTGTCATCTGGCGTGCATGGGATGTTGCAATGAAGATTTAACAATAAGTTATAATTCATAATCAATTAAAATCTAAAATGAAGTTTGAAAGGAAAAAATCCTAATCAAGCTTCATTTTTTATGTGAATAAAAAAATAATGATTTACACTGTTTTTATTTCTAAATTCTAATTAAAGTTTATAAAATATTACCAACTTTATGTTAAGATTTAGTTGGTAATAAAACTGAGAATATAACAATGAATGCGAAAGATGTTTTAAATGAAATTTGTTTCTATAAATTTGAACAAGACTGGTTTGAATTTAAAGAAAACTGCGATAATGAAGATGAAATTGGAGAATGTATTTCAGCTCTTTCAAATTCAGCTGCATATTGCGGAAGAAACTATGCATATATGGTTTGGGGAATTAGTACTAAAAATCATATTTCTGTTGGAACATCCTTTGATTATGATAAAAATGTAAGACATGGAGAATCTTTAAAATATTATCTTGAAAGTAAATTATCAGATAATGTATGTATTGATTTTAAAGAAGAATATTATAAAGGAAAAAGAATAGTAATCTTAATAATCAGTGCTGCAAAAACGATACCTGTTGATTGGGATGGAAAAAGATATATTAAAGTTGATTCAAAAAGAGAACAACTTTCTAAGTTTCCAGAAAAAGAAGTAATTTTATTTGAAACACTAACAGAAGGATTGCCCACAATAGAAAACACCCCTTCAAAATATCAAGATCTTACTTTTTCAAAACTATTTGGATATTATGGATCAAAAGGAATTATTTTAAGTCAAGAAACATTTAAAAAGAATTTAGGACTTTTAACAAATGATGGAAAATATAACATTATGGCCCAACTCTTATCAGACAATTCTCAAACACCTTTAAGAGTTTCAATTTTTGATGGAGAAACGAAATCTTCTAATTTGTTTTCAGTAAGAGAATTTGGCTTTAACTGCCTTTTATATTCACTCGATGATTTACTTAGATATGGGGATGTTTTGAATATTTTACAAGCCGATGAAAGAAATAGAATTGTAGAAAGAAAAGAAGTACCTTTATACGAAAGCAAAGCTTTTAATGAAGCAATTATCAATGCAGTACTGCACAACAAATGGGTCGAAGGTAGTGAACCAATGATTTCTGTTTTTTCTAATAGAATTGAGATATTATCTAGAGGAACTTTAGCACCAACACAAACAATAGAAGGATTCTTTTTAGGCGAATCTATTCCTGTTAATGACAAATTATCAGATATATTTTTGCAATTGCATATAAGTGAAAAATCTGGAAAAGGTGTGCCTCAAATTGTTGATACATATGGCAAAAGATGTATTACGTTTAGAAAGAACTCAATAGTGGTAACAATACCTTTTAAGTGGATAAATGTGGTTGGTAATAAAGTTGGCAATAAAAAGAATTAACAAATAATAGAAAAATAATTCTTGAAGAAATAAGAAAAAATCCAAATATTACAACTATTCAATTATCAAATGTTCTATGCATAAGTGATACTGCAGTTGGCAACAATTTGAAATTTCTAAAAGATCACTCTTATATTAAAAGAACTGGTTCAAATAAAACTGGTTATTGGGAAATATTAAAATAATCAATTTTTATAATCAATTATTTTGAGTTTCCATAATTATGATATAATTTTTTTGTAAAAACTTTTATTCATATATATTATATTTCCTAATTATTTAATTTTAGTAGATATCTAGTAGATAATTAGTAGTAAATTATGTATATAACTAGTAGTTTTATAAATGAACTAAATTGGTGTATTTGCATATCTAGGAGAAAAAAATATGAAAATCATTCTTAAAATTTTAACTACTTTAGTATCAATTCTATTTGTAGCTGCTGGAACAGTTGCGATATTTTATTTCGTTGTAAAGAATAGTTATGGCATTGATTTGATAGCGACTTATAATCAAATGAAATTGCTAAATGAACTTGTTGATGAAGAATCGACATATAAAAATAAATTTGGCAATGAAGATTTAGAAGAAATGAAAACTTCTATAAATACAAGTCTTGGTGATGTAGTAACTTACGAAGAAGGAAAAGGTTTTAATGGTTACGTTGTTGATTTTTCAAAATTTAATGGAGTAATAACATCTTCGTTAATGCTAAATGAAAAAACAACAGGAGCAATGCTACAATCTGCTTTATATAATCAAACAAATGGTCAAATTGAATTTGGAAATACTAAAGTTGGAATGGAATTAATCGAAGTTAATTTCCTAAATATCGATAAAGATTCAAATGTAGACTTTAATGCAACTATTAAATTAGATTTAACATCACTTGT
This sequence comes from uncultured Mollicutes bacterium, assembly GCA_900545015.1. GTDB lineage: Bacteria > Bacillota_I > Bacilli_A > RFN20 > CAG-826 > Onthovivens. The sequence continues at coordinate 25,700 of UQXJ01000013.1, forward strand.
TTCTACGTTAAAAGACTTTCCACTTAATTTAATAAAAGGTATGATTCCTAATTACGTTTATGCGTCATCTACAGTAACTGCTACAAAAGGTAGCGATGGATTTGAATATAGCGTAAGCAGTAAAGAATTAACATTAAATAAACTAGATGATAAAAATAGTGAAGAATTGATTAATACTTTTAATAAAATTCTTAAAACAGGAAAGAAAGAAGATCTCAATATTTCAATTGGTGGAGCCTTAGTTGATGGCTTAATAGGAAACGAAGCAACTAAAGGATTTGCTTATTCTTTAAAAGAAATTGGAGCTAAAAGCTATTCCTTTATGGTAAAAGAAGGCGTTAATTATTTCTGCGTTAACAAATAAAAAATTCCACGGAACAATCCATGGAATTTTTAGCATTCAATAACTAAATTAATTATTTACTCTTTTTTGAAAGTTTAACAAGTTCAATGACGAGTGAATAGACACCAAAGATTGCTAATAATACACCAAAGATAACCCATAAATAATGAGCGAAATCAGGAATAAGAATTAAACATAAACCTAAAGCGAGTAATACACATCCGATGACAAGTTCAGTAATTCCACGATTTTGATGTTTTAAACATAATTGAATAATTGAGTCTAAAATAAATAATGAACCAATAGTTGTAATAGCAACCATGATTGATTTTCCTACGAAATCTATGAAATTCAAATAACTTGCTAAGATTGAGACACCGATGCCTAATAAAACTGCACCAACAATACCAGAAATGAAAACTAAACTTTTTGTATCATATGCACTTTTTACTAGCATAAAGACACCATATAAAGCGATAGCTCCACCCACAAGATACTTTAAAATGCTTTCATTAACGATTGAACAAGCAATTAAAATACCAACAACAATAGTAATAATAGCTTGAGCAATTTTTAAAGCTTTTTGTTTACTCATATAAATACCTCCGTACTGGGTAAATTATATATCAATTCCTTGTTATTATTGTATTTTTTTCTTAACTAAAGATGAAAAAAATGAAATTTATTAAAAATTTGCTTTTTTCTTCTTGATTTTAGTTCGGCTTTTCGTTATATTTAATAAGCGTCAATCGTTATGGGTCTTTAGCTCAGTTGGTTAGAGCGCACCCCTGATAAGGGTGAGGTCGATGGTTCAAGTCCATTAAGACCCACCAAATTGATTGAAATAGGCGTTAATGGGCGTTTAGCTCAGCGGGAGAGCGTTTCCTTCACACGGAAAAGGTCATTAGTTCGATCCTAATAACGCCCACCAAAGAAATGCCTTCTTAGCTCAATTGGCAGAGCAACTGATTTGTAATCAGTAGGTTATTGGTTCGATTCCGATAGAAGGCACCACTTTTAAAGATTTAGGTTTGATTAATGATATCAAGCCTTTTTTAATGTCAAAAAAGCAATGCTTGTTTTTACTTACACTATAAATGCTAAACTGAGATTGCATTTGTTCAATTCGCTTTTTAGGGAATTTAATATTTGATTATAAGCTTGCTACTTTTATTGATGATTGTTTCTTTTAATCATCAATCCTGAATTAAATTTTAATTTGATAAACAAATTATAGTTTTTGACTAATCGGATATATTGCATGAGCAAAGAATTATTAAGAATCGGCATCAATGTCACCATTTAAAATAATAAAAGTGACAAAATGGCACTATTGCAAATAATAAAAGTGACAAAATGGCACCATAATAGATTCTTTTTTAGGCGACAATATGATAAAATAAACATAAGGTGGCAAAAATGACTTTAAAACAATTAAGAAAAGAAAAAGGTATTACTCAATCTGAATGCGCAAAATTATTACAGGTTTCTTTGCGAACATACAAACGATATGAATCTGATGAAAGCAAAATAAGTCCTCTTAAGTATCAATTTTTGCTTCAACGATTGAATGAATATGGATTGGTTGATGAAGAACACGGAATATTGACCATAGAGCGAATAAGAGAAATATGTAGTGAAGTATTCAAGGATTATTCGGTGGCTTATTGCTATTTATTCGGGTCTTATGCTAAAGGAAAAGCAACGGATAAGAGCGATGTTGATTTGCTTGTAGCAGTACCAATAGATGGGATGAAATTTTTTGAACTAATTGAGAGATTAAGAGAAAAATTAAAGAAGAAAATTGATTTGCTTGATATATCACAATTGGATAATAATCCAATGCTTGTACAAGAGATATTAAAGGATGGTATAAAAATTTATGGATAATGTTAAAACGATAAATACTACCTTGAAAAAATAATATCTGATTTGATGTTTATAATTAAACACACCAAAGGAAAAACAAAAGAAGAAATAGAAAATGACGATTTACTAGTTGATTCTATTATGTTTCGCATTATTCAAATTGCAGAAAATAATAGTCGTCTATCTGATGAATTTAAAAAAGAATATAGTGAAATTCCTTGGGTTGCAATCAAGGGAATGCGCAATAAAATAGTCCATAATTATGGTGTTGTGAATATGGTTATTATTTATGATACAGTAATGAGATGGACACCAGAGATGTACGAGAAATTAAAAAGTATACAATGAAATTTCTATAATTGCTGATCATTATAGATTTTTTAAATAAATAAACATTCATAAAACGTTCTGGAAGATGTGTGCTTAAGATTGTAGCTGTCTGAACACTGTTTCCAACAACAATTTTAATATCGTTTCTTTATTCTATTTCATTGCCTAAATTTAATAGATTTGAAGAATAAAAACAGAGAATCTCTCAAAATTTTTATAAAAAAGCACCTCCAAGGATGCTTATTTAAGTCATAAGATTAAGAAATTAATCAAGGAAAGCTAATGAACAAGAAATTAATTTATTTATTTTTTGTGCTAAGACATCTTTTGGTGTCTTGAAGTCATTTTTTATCCAATCAATTAAGATATAAACGCTACCACCACTAACATATAAATAATATAAATTAACATCTTCAGCACTTTTTGCTACAAAAGCTTTTGGGTAAACAGAATTAACTACGTCGTTTCCTATTTTTAATAATTCACTTAGATATGCTTCGCTATCTTTATCTTTAATAATGATTCTACAAAGGTCTTTATTAGCATCAAAGAAACTTATTATTGAGTTAATTAAATCAGCGCTAGTGAGTTTATCCTTTGTAGGATTTTGGAATACAGGAAGAAGTGTATCTTTAAAAGAATTAACAAATTCAATTTTAATTTTCGTTACTAAATCATTTATATCTTTATAGTGAGAATAAAAAGTACCTCTATTAATTTGAGCTTTTTCACATAATTCTTTAACAGTGATTTCACTCAAAGATTTTTCTTTTGCTAATGACCCTAATGCTTGTCCAATTAGGATTTTTGTTACTTTAATTCTTTGATCAACTTTCTTCATATACTTAATAAATAATCAACACAACAATGCCTTTATGTTTAATAATATACAAAAATTATACCATAATGTAAATTAATAATCATATTTTTAAAACAAAAGGAGCTTAATTTGTCTCTCTGTAAAAATTTATTAACTATTATAGTAATCAATTTTGTTCGTTTATTGGACATATGAAATATTTAAGAATATTTAGAAAAAGGTTTTGGATTTTATTTATTAAAACAAAAAGAAGGTGCCTATGGAGCAATCCCAGTCGGGACCTTCTTTTTGTTAATTCATTTTATTAATAATTAAAGTATTTGAAAATAATAATTGCTGAATTTGAAACAGAAATGCAATAAATTTACGATTTTTTGGCAATATTTATTCTTTTTGATTTCAAGATTTATTTAAAATTAGTTAAAAGCAATAAAAAAAGACTTAATACTAAGTCTCATATCGCAAGTCTGGGGCGAAATACCGGGATCGAACCGGTGCATGCCTGGTTCACAGCCAGGTGAGTTAACCACTTCTCCAATTTCGCCATAAAATTGTTGCTAAATGATTTTATCAATTAGTGGTATAAAAAGCAACAACATTTAAAATTTTTAAAAAAATTAGCACTCAACTATTGCAAGTGCTAAAAAAGTGTATATAATATGATTAGCACTTAAAGTTAAAGAGTGCTAAAAGGAGGGCTACTTATGGAAAATAATCAAGGACCTGAAGATTATAGCAAGGATGAAAATATTTTAAGTAAATTTGGTAGAAATATTACTGAAGAAGTAAAAAAGAATAAGATTGATCCTGTTATAGGAAGAGATGAAGAAATTCGTAAAATTATAACTATTCTTGCTAGAAAAACTAAAAATAATGTTATTTTGCTTGGTGAACCTGGTGTCGGTAAAACTGCAATTCTTGAAGGCTTAGCACAAAGAATTGTAAAAAACGATGTTCCTCAAACATTAAAAGATAAAGAAATTTTTGAACTCGATATGGGCGCACTTGTTGCAGGTGCTAAATATCAAGGCGAATTTGAGGAAAGATTGAAGGCTGTATTAAATAAGATAAAGAGTAGTGATCATAAAATTATACTTTTTATTGATGAAATCCATCTTATTGTTGGTGCTGGTAGAAGCCAAGGTGCACTTGATGCATCCAATATGTTAAAACCAATGCTTGCTAGAGGTGATATCGACTGTATAGGCGCAACAACTTTAAAGGAATATCAAGAATATATTGAAAAAGATAGAGCACTTGAAAGAAGATTCCAACCTGTTATGGTACTTGAACCATCTAAAGAAGATACATTATCTATTTTAAGAGGGTTAAAGCCAAGATTTGAATCACATCATGGTGTTCATATTAGCGATAATGCACTTGTTGCTGCAGTTAATTATAGTGTTAGATACATTCCAAATAGATTTTTGCCTGATAAAGCTATTGACCTTGTAGATGAAGCTTGTGCAGAAACTAGAGTTGAAATTGAATCTATGCCTAGTGAACTCGATGAGATTAGTAGAAAAATTAGACAATTTGAAATTGAAAGAATGGCACTTTCTCAAGAAAAAGATGAGCAATCAAAAGTTCGTTTAGAAAAACTTGAAGCAGAGTTAAATAATCTTAGCAATGAAGCTGCATCTTTAACTGCTGAATGGAAGAAAGAAAAAACTGAAATTCAAGAAATTAAAGATTTAAAAGCAAAGTTAGATGATTTAAATTTCAAACTTCAAAATGCTTTTAACGAAGGAGATTTCAAAAAGGCTAGTGAAATTCAATATAAAGAAATTCCTAGTATTCAAAGCAGAATTGATATGTTAGAAAAAAGTGAACATTCTCATAAGATTCTTAGTGATACAATCACTGAAGAAAATATCGCAAGTATTGTTTCTAAAATGACGAACATTCCAGTTCAAAGAATTACAAAAGGCGAAAAAGAAAGAGTATTAAATCTTGAAAATATACTTAAGAAACGTGTTATTGGTCAAGATAATGCTATTAAACTTATTAGTGATGCAATTATTAGACAAAGAGCTGGTATTAACGACCCACGTAGACCAATTGGAAGTTTCCTCTTCTTGGGACCAACTGGTGTTGGTAAAACTGAGATTGCAAAAGCACTTGCTGAAGCATTATTTGATAGTGATTCACACATTATCAGAATTGATATGAGTGAATATATGGAAAAATATAGTGTTTCTAGATTAATTGGTGCTGCTCCAGGCTATGTTGGTTATGAAGAAGGCGGCCAATTAACTGAACCTGTAAGACATAATCCTTATTCAATTGTTCTATTTGATGAAATCGAAAAAGCTGCTCCAGATGTTTTGAACTTATTGCTACAAATCATGGATGATGGACGTTTAACTGATGCTCAAGGTAGACTTTGTGACTTCAAAAATACTGTTATTATTATGACAAGTAATATTGGTAGCCAAGAAATCTTAAGTGGACATAGTGAAAATATCGAAAAGATTTTACATGCTTCATTTAAACCAGAATTCTTAAATAGAATCGATGAAATCGTTTACTTCAATAGTCTTAATAAAGATGTTCAATATAAGATTGTTGAGAAGATGCTTAATGATTTAAAAGAAAGATTATTAAGCGAATATTATGTTGTCGATTTCAAAGACAATATAAAAGATTATGTTATCGAAAATGCATTCTCACCTGAATTTGGCGCTAGACCATTAAAGAGATTTATTCAACATAACATTGAAACAGAACTTGCTAGAAAAATTATTGCTGGTGAACTAAAAACTGGTAAGAAATACATGGTAGGTTATGATCCTGATAAAGGATTAATAATTTCTTAAAAATCTAAAGCTTGAATCGTAAGGTTCAAGCTTTTCCTTGTCTCAGCGAAGCGAGTAAAACCCCCAGATAGTCTGGGGGTTCAAAAGAACTTACAGTTT
>UQXJ01000014.1 GCA_900545015.1 uncultured Mollicutes bacterium
TGTACTTGATAAATAAAAAAGTATAGAATATATACAACTATCCTCCTGAAAAATTTTTAATAATTAAAGTCAATTTTTGTTGAAAATGTCTCGTTATTATCGAGAACAATTTTATTTTCTTTTTTTGAATTAAGGAAATAATTTGAATAATTGATAGGATCAAAAGTATCTCCACTATTAAACAAATAGTTCTCACTTGGAGTAAAAAGTTTTTCAATTATTTCATTATTTTCTTTTACTTCCTTTATATATAAAGAAGAATAATTATTTATATTTTCAGTAGCTTTAGCAATCCAAGTTAATTCATTAAGAGAATCTATATCGCCATCATAATCAAATTTAATTTTATTATCTGAAATTAAAAAGCTTTCATAACGTTTATTATCGCCTTTATTTGTATTATTAATAAATCTATAGAGTTTATCTTTATTTGAGGATATTTTTTCATCCTTATCATAAAAAGAAGCTACATTATTATTAATTTTTAACATTCTATTATCGACATGAAAAATTCTATAACCGCTTTTTTGAATTAATACATCTTTATTAAATCCTTTATATGAATATCCATTTGTCATATCAAAATAATTCAAGCTATCATTTGAATAATCAAAATAATCTAAAATTAAATATTCGTTAAAAGGATTAAAAAGAACATTATCATTTAAATCTTTCGTAATTATTTTATTATCTTTCAATATAACAACTGGCGAATTACTTTTTCTTAGTTCTTCTTCATTAATTGTAGCTTCTCCATAAACAATATAAGGTTTAATCCAACCCATAATCATTTTTGAATAAGAATTAAAATCAATTACGTTATAATCCATCATATCAAAGCCACTTAATGGCGAAGATTTTAAATTGTAATCATAATAATCATTTAATCCAAATTGATGTCCTATTTCATGAATAAAAATATGCGTATCATTTTTGATATTTTCATTTAATCCTTTATCTAAAAAAGAATATGATGCCCAAGAATATGAAGAATAAACTGGTTTATCTAAATTTCCTACATTATAACTTGATTGTGTATATGCCCATAAATTTGTATTTGTTTTATTACTCGTTTGATAATCAGGAATATCATAGATAAGAAAAATTGAATCAATAAAGCCATCACTATTTGTATCAAAATCTTTTAAATTAATATCATTAGATTTTAAATAATTATCATCATTTAATATTTTTTTAATTAATTGATTTGTTTTATAACTTGTATCAACTTCTTTGCTTTCCATTTTTGTTTTATAAAAAGAAGGAATTACAAAATCAAAATCAACTAATCCATAACTAGATTTTTGATAAAATTCTTTGACTCCATAATATCCATTAACGCTTGAATCAGCATTAAAAGCATCGTCTATTCTATTTCTTAATTTGCTTAATGAATAGTCATTAGAAAATTCAATGTTATCTTTATCATTAAAATGAACTGGTATAACAAGCATCTTAGGTTTAACTTCTTTTGTTGCTTCAATATATTTTCCAGAAGCATAAGAATCTTTATTTTTACTAAGTTCATTTATTGTATAAGTTAAATTAACTTCACTTGGTTTAAATACTTTTCCCTTCGTTTCTTCTTTACTTATTTTTAGATTTGAAAATTCATTATTTTCTAAAATATAAATATATTCATTTTCTTTAGAACACGAAAAACCTCCTAAAATAAGAGGCATCATAATTAAAAATAATAGGTTTTTGCAGGGTTTTTTAAATTTATTCATTAAAGAAACTTAAAATGTCTTCATAAACTTTCTTGTTTTCAAGTTCGTTTAAAATTTCATGTCTCATCTTTTTATAAACGATAACACGAGAATCTAATCCGTTCTTTAAATAAAGTTTATTTAATTTGATCAATCCTTTTGAGAAATTACCAACAGCATCTTCTTCTCCACCAATAATTAAAATAGGTAAATCCTTACTGATGTTTTTAATGTTTTTAGTCTTTTGAATTGAGTTAAGACCTTTCATAAATTCTTTATAAAAACCATTTGTTGGTAAATATCCTGAATATGGATCTGCATCATATTTTTTAACATTTTCTTTATTGTATGAAATCCAATCGTTGTTGCTATCTCTATCTTTTACGCTCTTTTCATAAGCTCCGATTGATAACTTATGAAGTAATCCAGCTTTTTTATTGTAATTGTTTTTATGAACAATAAGTTTAGAAACAACATAGCCAATTTTAACAAGAGGATTTCTTCCGTTTGTTCCGCATAAAACAACTTTATTGATTGTGTTTGAGAATTTTTCTATGTAACCTTGAGTTACAAAACTGCCCATTGAATGAGCAAATAAATATACTTCAAGATTCGTTTCACTTTTAAGCTTTAAGATGAAATCTTTAACAGTTTCTTGCATTTTAAAGAAATAATCTTTTCCAGGATTTCCAAGTTCACCATTTTTTCCAAGTCCTTGACCATAGTGATCAATGCAAAAAACACTAAATCCTGCTTCATTCATAAATTTAGCAAAATCATCATAGCGAGCACTATTTTCAGCCATGCCTGTTACTATCATTAAAATCTTTTTAGGATTCTCAATTTCCCATGAATTGCCAAAAAGGGTATCACCAAATTTATTTTTATAACTTATTTCTTTCATAACTTTTTTCTCCTTCTTTTATTATATATTAAATTGTTTTCTTTTCTTATAAAAAATATAATTATTTCAATGGAAAACCGGATAGCAGTTATAGATTTAAAAGCATATTATGCAACATTTGAGTGTCTAGAAAGAGGTCTTGATCCTTTTAGCACTCCTCTTGCTGTTACAGATACAAGTAGAAAAGAAGCTACAATTGTCTTAAGTGTGTCTCCTTATTTAAAATCACTTGGCGTACCATCAAGATGTAGAAGGCGTGATCTTCCTAAAGATATTCCTGGAATGATATACGCAACTCCTCAAATGGAAAAATATGTAAAAATGAGTGCTCAAGTTGTTTCTGTTTACTTAGATTTTGTAGGAATCGATGATTTACATATTTATTCAATCGATGAATGCTTTTTAAATCTTGGTCCTTATCTTAAATTATATAAATGCACTCCCTACGAATTAGGAAAAAGAATTTTAAAGGCTGTAAAAGATAAAACTGGTTTGACTGCAACATGTGGAATCGGTCCAAATATGTTTTTAGCTAAAGTTGCTGATGATAAAGAAGCAAAAAATAATAAAGATTTTATTGCTGTTTGGACATATGATGATGTTCCTACAAAATTATGGCCTATAAAACCTTTAAATGAAATTCGGGGAATTTCTAGAGGTTACGAAGCAAGATTAAATAGATTAGGATTATATTCTGTTTATGATGTTGCTCATTACGATAAAAATTTATTGATAAGTGAATTTGGAATTTTAGGAGAAGATTTATACGAACATTGCAACGGACGAGATGATGCAAATATTCGTGATAAATATATTCCAGTTAATACAAATTTGTCTCTAGGACAAGTTTTAATGCGTGATTATGATTATAACGAAGCAAAACTAATTGTTTGTGAAATGGTTGATGATTTATGCATTAGATTAAGACGTACACATTTAAAAGTTGGTGGTGTATCGCTTATGATACGTTATTCTTTTGGTGCTAAAGTTGAACCATTTGGAAAGCAACTCAAGCTTGCTTGTCCTAGCGATTTGAATAGTGATTTACTCGAAGCAATAATGCATCTATATTCTCAATTTGTAATTGATGCTCCTATTCGTCAAATCGGAATTTCTTTCGGGAATCTTGTTGAAAACAAAAACGATCAACTAACCATATTTAAAAATTTAGATGCTATCGATAAAGAAAGACATCTTTATGCAGCACTTGATGAAATACAATCAAAATTTGGAAAAAACAAAGTTTTAAAAGGCACTTCTCTTTTAAAAGAATCAACAATAAAAGAAAGACATAATCAAATTGGTGGCCATAGAAAATAAGATTTTATTAGTAATTTCCACCAGTTAAGAATATGAATTTCCTATAGTCCAACTATATGAAATTACTAACAAAACCCTTTAAAAAGTTCAGATTTTTCTAAATGTAGGGGTTTTTGTAGTCAATTTTATCTTGAATAAATGAAAAAGCGACTCAGAGAATTTATCCCTATCGAGTCGCTTTTATTTGATTACATGATGTTATTTTCATTTAAAACATCAAAGTAAGTAACGTAATCTTCAAAAAAACTGTGTTTCCCATTTTCATTTCTGTTTGGTTTCGTGTTATTGGAGTTACGTTTACTTACTATTCTAAGAAACTTAGAAATCATTCTAGTAAACCTCCTTGTATATCCCCTACTCAGGATGGGTTTCCTTTTCGAAGGATAAATATTATACGCTTACTAGAAATATTATGTCAACAATATTTTTTAAAAAATTAAATTAATTCATAAGTGGCGTTGCAAGCAATACGAAGTTTAATAAGAACAATAATGTGCAAACACCAAGAATAACACTTATTCCTAATTTTGGTTTTTCAACCATTACTTCCGAATTTTCAACTTGAACTTCAGAATTTTTAGTTACCTTTTTAAAGACGATTGTATCTTTAATAAAAACAACTAATTTAACTAAGCAATATGTAATGAATCCCATTGCGATACCATATGAAATGCTGTAGCAAAGAGCCATAAATGTTGTTGCAAAGAATGCTGGAATTGCTTCTTCAAGCTTATTCCACTCAATATCAGAGAGATTGCCAAGCATCATACATCCGATAACAACTAATACAGGAGCTGTCGCTGCTGCAGGAACTGCACTTAATGGGCCAGCAAAGAAAATAGAAATAGCAAACATTAAAGCTGTAACGCAACTTGCTAAACCAGTTCTTGCACCTGCTCCGATTCCAGAAGCACTTTCAACGAATGTTGTTGTATTACTTGTACCAATAATTGCGCCAATACTTGTTGCGACTGAATCAGCAAATAGAGCTTTATCCATCTTAGATTTAAATCCTCTACTTGTACTCAAAGATTCAATATCTTGATCTGAGAAAATTCCGCTCTTTCTTCCTGTTCCAATAAATGTTCCAAGAGTATCAAATGTATCAGACATTGAGAATGAGAAAATTGTAACAATTGCAGTAATTGCTTTTGCTGCGCCGTGTCCAAATAAACTTCCAAAGCCTTCACCTGTGAAAATTACACCAAAAGTTTGAGGAAGTTGTTTAAATGCATCAATAAAGCCATCCATGTAACCAAATTCAGCTTTACCTAATAAGTTAGAGCTCATTTGTGTTACTTGTGATCCAGCGCCTGTAAAAGGAATTAAACCAATTAATGTAGTAACAATGACAGTGATAATCATTGCGCCTTTAACTTTTAATATATTTAAAACAATGCAAAGGACTAATCCAATTAAAAATGTGATAAGTACTGAGCTATTCCATGCTGATGAACCTGTTCCCATAGCTGGAACTCCACCACTAAAATTTAAAAATCCAACATTTAATAAGCCAAGATAAGCAATAAATAAACCAATTCCAGCACCAATTGCACTTTGAAGTGACTTAGGAATTGCTTTAATTATGAGTTTTCTAACTTTTGTAACGGTAATTAAGATATTAATAAGTCCACAAATAAATACCATTGTTAATGCTTCTTGCCAAGAAAAGCCTAAAGCACCACAGACAGTGTAAGTAAAAAATGCATTAAGTCCCATGCCTGGAGCTTGTGCATAAGGAACATCTGCAAAGAGTCCCATAATTAAAGTACCAATTATAGAAGAAATAATTGTTGCTAAAAATACAGCACCCCAAGGCATACCTGAGTTTTGAAGAATATTAGGATTAGTAATAATGATATAGCTCATTGCGAAGAATGTAGTTATTCCACCAATCACTTCTTTCTTCCAATTCGAACCAGTTCCCTTAAGATCGAATAGTTGTAGTTTTCCATCTACCATTTTCATCTTTCTTATCCTCCGTTTTTGAAAAAAGACTTTCTAATAATAATCGATAAAAAGATGGCGAAATAGCAAAAAATAGTCAATTTAAGCAAAATTAATACTATATTTACAACTTTTTGGGTTTCTAATTTTTAATTATAAAACTACCAAAATTAATTTAGTGTTAATAAGATTTTTCTTATTAAATACTAATGAAAAATTAATAAAAAAAGACCATGCGATAATGCACAGCCTTTATATATTTATAATAAATTTTTATGCTTTTTTGACTTTTTTAATAATCCAATGAACAAATACAACTAACTCATGAATGATAAGTGGGAAGATTGAGAATAAGATTGTCATGCCCCATTCAAATCCATCAAGGTTATATTCTCCAGTTGCAACACTGAATACGTCTTGAACCCCAGGAGTCTCAATAACGAATAATTGTAATACAACACCAAGAACGAAAGCGATAAGCATCATATAATTCTTATCTTTGAATATATGAACAAATGATCTCTTTAAATCGCTCATTCCAATCATATGGAATAATTCACTTAAAGCAAGTGTTGTAAATGCCATCGTTTGAGCTTGATGACCAATACCTGTGATACCATTAGCGTCTAAATACAATGCATTAATACCATCAATTGAGAAGACTCCTTCCATCCAAGCAGGGAAGAAATATGTAATTAAAACGCCAAATGTTAAGAATGCTCCATACATCAATGTATTTCTCATTCCACCGTGAGCGAAAATTCCTTCTTTAGAATCACGAGGTTTATCTCTCATAATATTAGGATCTTTAGGATCCATACCAAGAGCAATTGCAGGAAGTGAGTCTGTAACTAAGTTAACCCATAATAAATGAATAGCAATTAATGGTGATGGAAGTCCTAAACAAATAACGACAAACATTACGAGAACTTCAGCAATATTACTACTTAATAAGAAGATAACGGTTTTTCTAATATTTGCATAAATTCCTCTACCTTCTTCAACAGCTTTTTCAATACTAGCAAAGTTATCATCTGTTAAAACCATATCTGCTGCGCCTTTTGCAACATCAGTTCCAGTAATACCCATTGCAATACCAATATTTGCAGCTTTTAAGCTAGGTGCATCGTTAACACCATCACCAGTCATAGCACAAATATTTCCATTAGCCTCGAAAGCTTTAACAATTTGAACTTTATTTTCTGGAGAAACACGAGCAAATACACGAACAGTCTTACAAGCGTTTTGAAGTTCTTCTTCGTTCATATTGTCAACATCACTGCCCATCATACATTGACTAATATCAGATGCAATTCCTAAATCTTTAGCAATCGCAAATGCTGTATCTTTATGGTCACCTGTAATCATAACAGTTGTAATTCCAGCACCTTTAAACTTAGCAACAGCTGGTTTTGCTTCTGGTCTAGCAGGGTCAATCATCGCAACTAAACCAACAAAGATTAAATCTTCTTCTTCGAGATTATCTTTTTCATTATAAGCAAGAGCTAAAACTCTAAGAGCTTTATTTGAGAAAGTAAAGTTAGCGTTATAAACATCATCAATATCTTTTTGAGTAATAAGTCTAACTTCACCATTATCTAAAATTTTAGTTGTATGCTTTAAGATACTATCTAAAGCACCTTTAGTAAAATTCTTAATTCCTTCTTCTGATTTATGTTGTGTAGACATCATTTTTCTAACACTATCAAAAGGAAGTTCATTGATTCTTGGCAATGCTTTTTCGATATCTTTTTTATGCATATCAAATTCATTTGCAAATGCAACTAAAGCAATTTCAGTTGGATCGCCAAATAATCCTTCATCAACTGTTGCATTTGAACAAAGTGACATACCTTTAGCAAGTAAAGCAAGATCTTTGTTGTCTGAATTTTTATTAAAATCTTTTTCTACAAAATATTTGTTATCAGTATAAGCTTCAAGAACTGTCATTTTATTTTGTGTTAATGTACCTGTTTTATCACTACAAACAACGCTAACAGCACCTAAAGTTTCAACACTTGGTAATTTTCTAACAACTGTGTTAGCTTTAACCATTCTTTGAACGCCAATTGATAAAACAATTGTAACAACAGCAGCAAGTCCTTCAGGAATTGCAGCAACAGCAAGAGCAATTGCAGTTAAAACTGATTCAATCCAAACTTCAATTTCACTTCCTTGACCTCTTACAAAAATCCAAATAATATCAACGATTAAAACAGCAACAATAATTCCAAGAGTAATAAACCCAAGAGTCTTTGATAAACCTGCTAGTGCTTTTTGAAGTGGAGTTTCTTGATCTTCTTCACTATCTAAAGCTTCTGCAATTTTACCAATTTCAGTATTCATTCCAGTCGAAGCAACGATTCCACTACCTCTACCATAAGTAACTGGAGTTGACATATAAGCCATATTGACTCTATCGCCAATTCCAACTTCACTTGAGAATGTAATATTTGCATCTTTTTCAACTGGTACTGATTCACCAGTCAAACTTGATTCATTAACTTTTAAATTTACTGCTTCAATTAATCTTAAATCAGCACCAATTGTGTCACCTTCTTCAAGAATAACAACATCGCCAATAACTAAATCTTGAGATTTAATTTTTCTTCTTTTACCATCACGAAGAACTGTTGATTCTGGTGAAGACAAATTTTTAAGTGCTTCTAATGATGTTTGAGCTTTAATTTCTTGGACTGTACCGATAACAGAATTCATTATAATGACAGCAAGAATAATAATTACATCAGGCCAATCTCCTGTTTTAAGGAAGTCAAATTCACTTCCAGCCTTGATTGTTTCATAAGTAGATACTCCAATAGTGACAGCAATTGCAGCAAAAAGAACATAAATCATTGGATTAGCCATTTGACTAAAGAATATTTTAATCCATGAATCTTTTTTCTTTTCCTTTAATTTGTTTTGTCCATACTTTTCAAGTCTTGCTTTAGCTTCTTCTTCACTAAGTCCTGTTTCAAGATTTGTGCCAAAAAGTGTTTCAGTATCCTTAATAGACAACGATTCACTAGCTATTTTTGGAGTTTCAGCCATACTTCTTTCTTCCATATTTTCTCCTTTTTTATACGAAAATAAATTAGAAATGGTCTCGCTAATAGGACTTGTCTAGTACCGGATTAATAGATAGTTAATCGAGTTGTCGATATCTAGACTTCGCTACTCCCCATATGACCTACATTTTATAAAAAAGTAGCCAAATAGTAAATAAATAATTAGTGTGCATTTATCACTATAAATATTCAAGATATTTAAAAATAATCGAGATTTGCTGGTTTATATTGATTTTTATTCCATAAAATATAAAATTTAAGTATGAAATCACTATTAATTATTTTTTCAATGTTATTGCCTGGAAGTGTTGCTTCTTTTGCGAAGCAAAATGAAGCATCTACTTTAGACACGAAAGGTACAATATACGAAACTACATCAGAAACTGATGTTAAAACTTACTATAGTTCAATTCAAGAAGGAGACAAGGGCGAAGTATTATTATCTAAACTTCAAAAAATCTTAAGTTTTGATCAACAAAAAATGATCTATAATTCTGGTTCATCTAAATCGGCAACTTGGGATGGATACTATCTTTTTGAGCGTGACTGGGATTTATCGCCACTTGAAGAAAGTGAATTAAATGGACAATACAAAAAAAGTGGAATCTGGCTTAATTCACTTTATGAAAATTCTCCAATTTATGTTGAAAATGGTATTAACACGAACGGAAAACCATATAAATATTATGATAAAAACAAAAATATAGTCGAAGGTAAAACTTTCGTTTCAAGTAAAGCTCAATTCGATAGAGAACATGTGTTCCCTAAATCATTTGGTTTTAATGGTTCTGGCGATAAATATAAAGATTTTACTGCTGGATGTGATGTCCAAAATTTACATTTAGGTGAACATGTTGCTAATTCTAATGCCCACTCAAATTTACCTTATGGTGATGTAAAAACAAATAAAAAAGAATATATCAGTGGATTAACTGGTGAAGTCTGTGGCTACACAGGTAATGATAAAAACGGCTATGAAGTTTTTGAACCTTTAGCAAAAGATAAGGGAAATATTGCTCGTTCAATCTTTTATATGGTTGCTCGTTATCATACTTATGAAAAAATTACAGATAAAGATGAATCTCCTGCATTAACTCTTTCAAATAGTGCTACTGCCCAAAAAACAACCGAGCCAATTCAAACAAAAGATTCTCCTGCAGCTTATGGAATGCTGTCTGATTTAATTAAATGGAATAAAGAAGATCCTGTAAGCGATTATGAAATTAGAAGAAACAATTTAATTTATAACGCACCAACTTTACAAGGAAATAGAAATCCATTTATTGATTATCCAGAATGGATTGATGCAATTTATGATGAGAATACAGGAAAATTGTTAACAACTGCTAGTGAAAATCCTGGAATTAGTTTTACTAAATTTTCAATATTATCAGGTAGAAAAGAAAGTCCACTTTTTGAAGATGAAATTGTTGAGCCAGAAACAAATTATAATTTAACAATTAAAGCTACTGATTCATTTAAAAAGCAATATTATTTATTTGAAACATTTGATGATTCAGGAATTGAAGTAAGTTATGTTGATAAAGAAAATAATACTAAAGTTCTTTCAAAAGATGAATATACATTATTTATTGATGGTGATAAAAAAGTCACTACTAATTACCAATTATTTGGATTTAATGATGTAAAATTATATGCTAAAGCCACGATTGAAGGAAAAGAATATACAACAAATAACAATTTAACTTTTAAAATTACTGCTAGTACAACTCAAATTATTATTTTCTTAGTCATTGCTTTCGTTTTAATTATTATTCTTATCATCATTCCAAGCATGAGTAGAAAAAGAAAGAAAAAATTAAAGAAAAAAGATTTTGAAAACGTTACAAAGAAAAGAAAATCTAATAAAAAGAAAGAAAAATAATTAATTAAATTATTTCCCCTATTCCTTTAATGATATCTTCTGAAACGAGTGAATATTCACTCATTTTCTTTTTCATTAAATCAGCACTTTTTCCAAGTATATAACTTGCTGCAGCAGCTTTTAAAACATTATTTCCGTCTTTTACATTAAGTCCTAAAATTAATCCGCTTAAAACATCACCACTTCCGCCTTTAGCAAGTCCTGGATTTCCATTTATATTTAAATATTTTTCATTTCCATCGGTTATAAAACTGACATAGTCTTTTAAATCTAAAATTACATTATATTTTTTAGCAAATTCTACACCTAAAGAAATCATGTTTTCTTTAATATAAGGAACTTCGTATCCACTTAAACGTGAAAATTCCTTAATATGAGGTAATAAAATTACGTTTTTTGGTGTGTGATTTAATAATGAATTAATTCCATATTTACTTAATGAATTAAGTGCATCAGCATCAATTATTAAATTGCCATGGTAATTTTTTAATAAATAATTAACAATTTTATAAACTTCTTCACTCGTTCCGATACCCATTCCGATGCTAATTGCATCATAATTTAATAAAGATGATAAAGATTTTTCGTCAAAAATCATATTTCCATCGATATCAGACATTAATTTATAAATTATTTCAGGATATCTAAGAGCATAAATTGGATATAAAGATGATGGTACGCAAAGAGTTGTATACCCAACTCCACATCTTAAACTTGTAAGGCTATTTCTAGATAAAATTAAGGCTCCTGGAGTTAATTTACTTCCACCAATTAAAGCAACTCTACCATATGTTCCTTTGTTACTTTCTTTATTTCTTTTTGGAAACAAGTTTTTAACATCATCCTCTTCTAAAGTTAATAAATATGAAGGATTTTTATCAATAATAACTCCCGCTTTTGCTAAAAATAAATTTTCATAGGCATCTTTTCCTTCATAAAAGAAATCACCATATTTATATGCTTCTATAGATATTAAATCATTTACTTTTATAAATGTACCTAAACTTTTTCCAGTACTAGCATCGATTCCACTAGGTATATCAACGCTAATTTTATATGCATCAATATCGTTAATTTTATTAATTATTTCTATATAATTTGGTTTTAAATTTCCAGTTAATCCAACACCTAAAAGAGCATCGATTATAACATCAAATTCTTTATTTTTAACATTAAAAATATTAAAAATCTCTTTTCCTTTATATAATAGGTAATTAGTTTTAGTTTCTTCTTTAAAATGATTTGATGCTAAAAATATTGTGACATCATATCCATCATTTGATAAATGTCTAGCAATAACTAGGCCATCTCCACCATTTCCGCCAGCTCCACAGACAACAAGTATTTTATCTGTCTTTTTTATTCTTTCTTTAATGATTAAATAGCAGTTTCTGCCTGCATTTTCCATTAGTTCAATTGATGGAGTGTAATTTTTAATTGTAAAAGCATCACATGCTTTCATTTCTTCACTTGTTAAAATGTATTTCATATTAAAGCTCGATGTCTAATTCAATTGGACAGTGGTCACTACCATAAATCTCATTATGAATTATAGAATCTTTTACTTTATCAATTATTGATTTTGATACTACAAAGTAATCAATTCTCCAACCAGCATTCTTTTCCCTTGCTTTAAATCTATAACTCCACCAAGAATATTGTATTTTGTCTTTATAAAGATATCTAAATGTATCAACATAGCCATTATTTAATAAATTAGTGAAAGCATTTCTTTCTTCAATAGTAAAACCAGCATTATGAATATTAGTTTTAGGATTTTTTATATCAATTTCTTCATGAGCAACATTTAAATCACCAGCATAAATAATTGGTTTTTTAGCATTTAATTCATTTAGATATTCAACTAAATCTTTTTCAAATTGCATTCTAAAATCTAATCTCTTTAATTCATCGCCACTATTTGGAACATAGCAAGCCACATAATAAAATTTATCAAATTCTAAAGTAATTACTCTTTCTTCATCATCATATTTGTGATCTTTTAAACCATAGTGAACGCTTAGTGGTTTAATTTTTGTAAAAACTGCAACCCCACTATAACCTTTTCTTAATTTTGAATTTGTATAATAAAGTTCATAATTATCTGGCTTAAATGGAAATGAATCAATAATCAAATTATCTTCAGAAAATTTTGTTTCGTTTAAAGAAAAAATATCAGCATCTAATTCTTTAAAATCTTTAACAAAGTCTTTTTTTAAAATAGATCTTATTCCATTAACATTAAAGGATACAATTTTCATAGTTTTAATCTTCTTTCATGCATAATTTTAGCATGAAAAACCCTACATTTACCAATTTTTCAAATTTTCATGGATTTTTAATATGAAATTACTAACGGAACTATATGAAATTTCAATTTTTAGTAAAATGTAGGGGTTTTTGCCAAATTTTATGCTGATAAGAATCGCTGCACTTAACAGTTATTTTTTTCTAAATAAAGGATTTACAAAATTAAGTTGTCTTACATAATGTCTTGAATCAATTACAAATATTTTATTTTTAATTTTAATAAATGAATCTCATTTAAAAATACTCTTAATATAAATTTAATTTTTCCGTATAAAAAAGACCCAGGTTGCCCCAGGTCTAATTATTATTTTTAGAATTAAAGCCCGAATTTTTTAATTCTTTCCCATCTTAACTTACAGTTTTCGACGTTCTTTTCGAATAAAGCTTCACATTCTGTTGGGTTAATCTTTGGAAGTTGTGCGTATCTTGTTTCCTTCATAATGAAGTCTCTAACTTTTGTGAAGTCAGGTTCTTTACAATCAATTTGTAATCCTGGTTTGCCTTCAGCGACTAAACGTGGATCATATCTGAATGTTGTGAAGTAACCACAAGCAACTGCTTCTTTTTCAACTTCGATTGAGTTAACCATACCACCTTTAATACCTTGGTTAATACATGGTGCATAAGCAATAATTAATGATGGTCCATTGTAACTTTCAGCTTCTTTGAATGCTTTAATTGCTGCCATTGGGTTTGCACCTAATGCGATTTGAGCAACATAGACATTACCATAAGCCATAGCCATTAAAGCGAGGTTCTTCTTAGCTGTCTTTTTGCCACTTGCTGTAAATTGAGCAATTTGACCAGTTTGTGATGATTTTGAAGCTTGACCACCTGTATTTGAATAGACTTCAGTATCTAAGCAAAGTACGTTGATATCATCTTCACTAGCTAAGACGTGATCTAATCCGCCGTAACCGATATCATATGCCCAGCCATCGCCACCAACAATCCAAACACTCTTATCAAGTAAGTCTTTTTCGTAGTTAAGTACTTCTTTGACAGCTTCATCTTTACTATCTTTAACACCTTGTACAAGTGCTGGTAATAATTTTCTAACTTCTTCTTTATTCTTAACGTTAGCAAGATATGATTTAATTAAATCTTTTAATGATTCTTCAACTGTTTCACTTTCAAGTGCTGCATTGAAGATTCTAGCGATATTTGCAAGTTTATAATCTGTTGCAAGTCTCATACCATAACCATTTTCTGCGTTATCTTCGAATAATGAGTTAGCCCATGCTGGTCCTTCATGATTCTTATCGTTAACGAATGGTGTTAATGGAGTTGAACCACAGTAGATTGATGAACAACCTGTTGCGTTAGAAATCATTAAATCTTTACCAAATAATCTTGATAATAAGTTGTAATATGGAGTTTCACCACATCCTGCACAAGCACCACTGACTTCCATATAAGGCATTAAGAATGCTGCACCTTTAACTGTTGTTAATGGGAACTTATCAGTCTTATATTCTGTGTGTTTATATAAGTATGTAGCAAATTTTTCTTTATCGAATTGTGATTTTGCTTCAACAAGTTTAAGAGCAAAATGATCGTTTCCGAGTTTTTGTGCTGTTTGGTTAGCTAAACATTCTTTAACACAAAGGCCACATCCAACACAGTTCTTTGGTGAAACTTGGATAACGTATTTATATCCTTTAACTGTTGCAGGTCCTTTTGCATCGCAAACTAATTCGCTTAAACCTTCTGGTGCATTATTAACTTCTTCATCAGTTAATAAGAATGGTCTAATTGTAGCGTGTGGACAAACGAATGCACAGTTATTACATTGGATACAGTAATCTTTATTCCATAAAGGAACTCTATCCGCAATACCTCTTTGTTCAAGATATGTAACATCTTCTCTCATTGAACCGTCAAGTAATCCGTATTCAGTGAATTTTGATGTTGGTAAATCATAACCATCAAGTGTATTGATTACATCAACATATGAATCGAAGTAGTCATCACCAGTAACTGCTCTTTCTCTAGTAAATGGTAATTTTGCCCATTCTGGATCAACTTTAACTTCTCTTAAGCCTTCTGTACCTTTATCGATAGCTTTGTAGTTAAGTTCGACAACTTCTTGTCCCTTTCTACCATATGTCTTTAATGCTAATTTCTTCATCCAAGCATTTGCTTCTTCATAAGGCATAATTTGTGGATTTAAGTAGAAGAATGCACTTTGTAAAATTGTATTTGTATGTCTACCCATACCAATTTCAAGAGCAATCTTGTTAGCATCGATAACATAGAATTTAGCTTTCTTTGTAGCTAATTGATATTTAACTCTATTTGGAAGTGATGCGATAAGTTTTGCATCATCCATATCTGTATTAAGTAAGAATGTTCCACCATTACTTAAGTTCTTTAACATATCAAATCTGAATACATATGTATCGAGTGAACATGAAATAAATGAAGCATGTTCAACATAATATGTTGAGTGAATTGGATCTTTACCAAATCTTAAGTGTGAACGTGTAACACCACCTGATTTTCTTGAGTCATAAGCAAAGTAAGCTTGTGCATATTGATGAGTTGCATCACCAATAATCTTAACTGATGATTTATTTGCACCAACTGTACCATCACTACCTAAACCATAGAATAAGCAAGCTGTGTATGTGTGTTTAACTTCATAGTTTTCATCAACTGGGATTGATAAGAATGTAACATCATCATTGATTCCAACTGTGAAATCGTGGTGTTCTTTACCACTTAACATGAAATCAAATACTGATTTGATGTGTTTTGGTTGAGTATCTTTTGATGATAAACCATATCTACCACCAATTAATTTAACTCCAGTGACACCTTCAAGTGTTAATGCTGTTGAGACATCTTCAAATAAAGCTTCGCCAACTGAACCTGCTTCTTTCGATCTATCAAGTACAGCAATTTCTTTAACTGTCTTTGGCAAAACACTAACTAAGTGTTTAGCTGAGAATGGTCTATAGAGGTGAACTCTAACCATACCAACTTTTTCACCTTTATTCATTAAGTCTGTAACGACTTCATAAGCTGTTTCATTAACGCTGCCCATAGCAATGATAACTTTTGTAGCGTCTTTTGCACCATAGTAAACAAATGGAGCATATTCCCTGCCTGTTAATTCGCTAACTTTCTTGAAATATTTTTCAGCGACTGGAAGGACATTATTAAAGTGTTTATTTTGTGCTTCTCTACCTTGGAAGTAAATATCATCGTTTTCAGCACCACCTTTAGTGACTGCGTGTCCGTGTGGGTTTAATGCTCTTTCTTTATATGCTTTTACTTTGTCCCATGGTACAAGTTTTTTCCATTCTTCATCAGCAAGGAATTCAACGTTTTGAATTTCGTGTGATGTTCTAAATCCATCAAAGAAATGGCAGACTGGGTATTCAGCATCAATTGCGATTAAGTGAGCTAATGATGATAAATCTGCTACTTCTTGTACTGAATCTGAACAAAGCATTGCGATTCCGCTTTGTCTAATTGCATAAACGTCTTGGTGATCACCGAAAATTGAAAGTGATCTAGTAGCAAGTGATCTTGCACTAACGTGCATAACTGCTGGTAATAATTCACCACACCATTTATAGATGTTTGGGATCATTAAAAGAAGACCTTGGCTTGCTGTATAAGTTGTTGCTAATGCACCACCTGTTAAAGCGCCGTGTAAAGCACCACTAGCACCTGCTTCACTTTGCATTTCACAAACTTTTACTGTGCTATTGAAGAAGTTTTTCTTTCCTTGTGAAGCGTAAATGTCAACATAATTTGCCATTGGTGAAGATGGAGTGATTGGGTAAATTGCAGCTATTTCTGTGAAGTTATAACTCATTAAAGCAGCTGCTGTATTTCCATCGACACTAAGCATTGTCTTTTTGATTTCTGCCATAATAAAAATTTATTCTCCTTATTTATTACGAGATTATTATATAACTTTAAAATTTAAGAGTTAAGAGTTAAATTTAGGCAAAAACACGATAATAAAAATTGTTGAAATTTTAACTTAAAAATTAATGCAATAATTTTTTTATTTTGTTTGCAAAAATAGGATTTTAATGGCTAAAAAATGATAAATAAAAAAGAATTTTAGTTTTATATTTACTTAATATAAATAAAAGATAGATTTATCATTTTTAGTCTTTTAAATGGATGCTTTTCATTATACAATATCCCCAGCGAGGAAAATATCAAAATGAATTATTTTTTAAAATTTTTAGACACCACAAAAGACCCCCTTGCCACTGGTCAAGTATTAACCATAGATAAAGAAATTACTAAGTTCTTTAATAGTCTTTTCGGAGGAAATGGATGGGGAAACCTTATCTTCATTTTCATCTCAATGGTTCTTTGCGTAATTCTTGTTGGAATTATCGGATACCAAAGAGAAGTCCAAGGACATAATGCTGGTTTTAGAACTCATATTCTTGTCGGATTAGGCTCATGTCTTATCATGATTCTTTCTCTTTATTCAATCGGCTATTCAGCAGATAAATTTGAAACAATGAGACTTGCTGCTAGCATTCCACCTGGAATTGGTTTTATTGGCGCTGGTGTTATCATTAAAACACGTACAAGTATTAAAGGTTTAACAACTGCTGCTACTTTATGGATTTCAATGGCAATCGGACTTGCTTGTGGAAGTGGAAATCTTGTTATTGCAGTTCTTGGAAGTATTTTTACTTATCTTTGCTTATTCGTATTTTATAGATTTGAAATTCACGCAGGTAAAAAAGTATCAAAATTAAATATTTATCTTCCTCTTGAATCCAAAATCACATTCGATCAAATCTTAGATGTCTTAACTGTTTATTCTTATAATATTAAGTGCTACTACTTTAGAACAGTATCTTATGAAGAAGGCGAAGCATTAATGTTCACAGTTGAATTTAACAATTGCTACAAAGAGCCACTTGAAATGATGTGTAGAGATCTTTCAATCAAATTGAACCCATTAAAATGTTCATTTGAAGTTCCTGAAAAGCATCAAAAAACGTCTGAATAATTGGTAAAATTTCTTCTTAAAGTTGAGCTAAAGACTCAACTTTTTTGTTGCCTATATTTGCTCATCTTAAGCAAAAAGCTTTGCAATAATGCATTTTTATTCTTTTTTATTTATATTTACCATAAATAAAAGTGAGTCATCTATTTAGACAGCTCACTTCCGCAATAATTAAATTATTCTTCAGTTGTATCAATATCAATTTCATCTTTATCTTTAACAGATTCTTCGATTAATCCGATATCTTCCATCAATCCTTTTTCTTTATTTATAATGTAAGCTAATAATATTCCTAGATAAAATAAATAAAGTACAATGCTCACAATATCTAAGTCTCCTAAACGAATAGGTGCTCCGGATACGTCAAACGCTAAACTTAAAAGTAGAATCAAAGCGAAGATTCCAAAGAATAAATATTCTAATTTTCTAAGTGTTTTATTTTGAACAAAAAATGAAATAACATAAATTGTAATCATTGCAACGCTTCCAACTAAGCTAAAAATCGCAATAACCCAAGCTGTAGGTCCAAAGAAACTTGAATTTCCTCTAATTATAAAAATGTAATGAACAAACATTAAAAAAGGAAATAAAACAACGCTTAAAAGATTTAAAACTCTTTTAAAAGAAATAGGTATCTTTTTATTAAAAAACACTTCAATAATTCCAACTGCTAAATAATATAAAGATAAAAGAAATCCTATTACGCCTAGAATTTGCATGCCACTATTTGATTGCAAATAATTTAAATACAAAAGAAATAAAATTGAACCAAAAATAATTGATAAAAATGGTTTAAACATTTCACATAACTTTTTCATATGTTTTCGCTCCTTTTTTTCATTATATCAAACACACAAAAAAGTATTAGATTTTTTAAAAATATTTTTTATCTAAAAAGTATTAAGATTGATCTAAAAAAGATTCGAGAAATTAATATCACCTATGATTTTATAAAACTTATCTAAATATTTAAATCTATTAGCTTCATAAATGTAGAGTCTCGATTTTACTTTTAAACAATCATCTATAAAAAAAGGCTCAGTGTTTTCTGCCATTTCATTTCCCCGTTCAGTGAATTCTAACTCATCTAAATAATCTATAGTTTTTGCTACTTCATTTTCCTTTTCAACCTTATAAACATCGCAATTATCTTCTCCATAAGTTACAAAAGAATAAGCATTTACATATGGATTATTTATTTTTGTTGAACCAGGAATTTTTTCTATGTGATAAAAGCAATCATCTCCATAAATAAATCCATTAACAATTTTTAAATTATAAAAATTCAATTCATCATAAAAAGTAATATTTTCGTGCCATCCTCCTGGAGGAACATTTTCTTCAGTTTCTACAATCATGGCTTTTGAAAGTAAATAATTATTACAATTAATTAAGTCTTTTTTATTATTTGTATAACAAATTTCATTAAAAGATCCTGGCGATATCCCATTATATCCATTTTCAAATCTTACTTTTTTAATATCATTAAATTTTAGATCTTTCATCCAAGGAAAAGCTTTTGAAATATCATAACGATATTTATCATATTTATTTGATTCATTATCACAAACAATTTTAATTTTTGATTTAATTCCATTGTAAGAGAAATTTAAATCGTATGTTCCTCGTCTTCTAAAACAAACTTTATAAACTGGTTGTTCATTTTCTACACTTATGTAATAAAATTCAGCATATTTTGTGTAATATACGCCATCATCGTTTTCACAGGCTCCATAGCAATCATCAAAAGCAATTTTATCACCAGTAAAATATGCATTTTTTGATTTATTTGAAACTGGATTTATAGCTAATTTATATTGCTTTAATGTATTTACATAATAAATCAATTCATTTTTTTCATTATATTCAAAAGGACACTCAAATTCTTTGCCTTCATTAAGAAGCGTAAGATTACTATCAATTTGAATTATCTTCTCATTAATTGTTGAACAAGACGATAGCAAGCAAGTACTTAATAGCATTATTACAATTGTTTTCTTAAATCTCATTAGCTCGCTCCTTTTTCACAATTAAAATTTATATCTATTCATAAATTTATTGAAGTTATTTGATTTATGATTTCATCAGAAACTTTATTAACACTTCTATAGCTTTTTTCTTTTTCATTTGTTCCTGCATAAATAAAACGATCTTTATATCTTATATAAAATAACGTTGATAAATCTTCTTTATTTATTGATAAATCAGTTTCTAAATGAATACAAACTGCATCAGTTTCTTTATTATACGAGGAAGAATAATCATTAAAAATTTCTTTATCAATATTAAAATCAACTAGTACATAATCACAATAAAAAATAGAATAATATTTTTTATCTACTGACCAAGCTGCACTTTGATAGATACTCGAACTTACTGACATTTTAGAAATATTAGTAATATCAAAACTAGTAATATCCTTAAAAGAATATGCTGATTGACTACAACTCGCTAAAAGAAATGAAAAAATTATAAAAGGAATCATTCTTTTCATATTTTTATTATACAAAATCTAATAATAAAAAAACTTTCTTTTTTAAAAACATGCTTTTTGCATTTTTCTAGACATTGAAATTTAAATAATACGATTATCATCGTAAATTCTATAAAAATTCTTGTAGTATAATGATGTTGTATAATAAGTTAATTTAATTCTTTATAATAACTAAATAAATTAAGTCTTAAGAAATTCAACAATCAAACTAAGCTTTTATTTTTTGCACTTAAATGCAAAAACTTTTTATTTAAAACTAAATATAAAAGAATTTGTGAGTTATTATCATTTAAAAAGTTTCTTAATATCTTTAATTTCCTATACTATATTTTCGCTTCATGTTCCTCGATTGAAATCCTAAAAATAAAATAATGAAAGATTCTAGTTCCGTAAAAGACAATCTGATAAATATAGGGTTTTCTAAGCCTAGTCTCTCCATATATAAATTTTTGTGTTCTAAAAGATTGCGATTTATTGCTTTTAGTATTAAATTTTTACTTCATCGGTTGAGAACTTTGCGGTTGAATTTCTAATAATTTATAGTATATACAACAAATGAGGTAATAATATGTCTAAAGGTAATTTTAAAGAAAAACTAAAAAGTATTTTTCAATCAAAAAAACGTAAAGAAGCTAAAATCGAATCTTTAATAGAACAAAAAGAAGATAAAAAGATAATCAAAAAGGAATTTGATCCTAATTTGAAATTTGATGATAATGCTTATGTATCTTTAAGACACATCTATAAAACTTACGATAATAATGTTACTGCTGTAAGTGATTTTAATATTGATATCAATAAACACGAATTTATTGTATTTGTTGGTCCTTCTGGATGTGGAAAGTCAACAACATTAAGAATGATTGCTGGACTTGAAGAGATCACAAAAGGTGAATTATATATTGATAAAGTATTCTCAAATGACTTAGCTCCAAAAGATAGAAATATCGCAATGGTCTTCCAAAATTATGCATTGTATCCACATATGACTGTTTATGATAATTTAGCATTTTCCCTTAAAATGGCGCATAAGAATAAGCAAGAAATTGAAGAAAAAGTTTTAAAAGCTGCGAAAATATTGCAAATTGAAGAATATTTAAATAGAAAGCCAAGAGCTCTTTCTGGTGGTCAAAGACAAAGAGTTGCTTTAGGTAGAGCAATAGTTAGAGATGCAAAAGTTTTCTTAATGGATGAACCTTTAAGTAACTTAGATGCTAAGCTTAGAATCCAAATGAGAACTGAAATCATTAAACTTCACGATGCTTTAAAAGCTACAACAATTTACGTTACCCACGATCAAACTGAAGCTATGACTATGGCTACAAGAATTGTCATCATGAATAAAGGTTATATTCAACAAATCGGTACTCCTATTGAGATTTATAATAATCCAGCAAACACTTTCGTCGCATCATTTATTGGTGCACCAGCAATGAATTTATTTGATGTTACGTTTGATAATGGATTAGTCACCTTTGAAGATAAACACCAAATTAGATTAAACGAAAAGATATACGAAAATCTAACATTTGATAAAGAGATAACTATCGGAATTAGACCTGAAGACATCGAATTAACTTTTGAAAGAAAAGACAGTAATTCATTAGAATTAGAAATCAAAGTTACCGAGTTAATGGGACACGAATATTACGTTCATACAGATATTAACGGAATAGATGTCATTGCTAAAGTGCCAGTTGATAAAATTATCAGCGCACACGAAATTATCTATTTAAATTTCAACCAAAATAAATTGCACTTCTTTAACAAAGAAACAGGATTAAGAATTAAGTAATGGGTTTAAGAGATTTAATAGTTAGAAAATTATATAGCGTAAAAAATTTAAAGAAGAGAGTTAACGATGTTAATTCTCTTTATGCATTTTGTGAAACCTATAAAGACATAAATGGAGAGATTGATTCATTGCCTGAATACATTCAACACATCTATAAAGTTACATGTTTTTTAGCAGAATCAATGAACAATTCAATCATTAACTTCTTCTTCTCTGATTATCATATTTATAAAGATGATCTATTAAAATCATTAAAATATTGCAAGATGGATGAGCTAATTCCTCTTTATAATGATGCATATACTACATTTGGCAAAACGGAAATTGATTATGGCATGCCTTTAAATGACTTTAAAAATTCTTTAACTACCATGCAAAAAAGAAGTCTCGAAATTTATGATGAAGACCTAGTAAAAATAGATGGTTATAATCACCATCTATATGAGTCGCTAAATAAATTCTTGTTATCTAAATTAGAATAATTATTTTCTTGATATGTATGTTTTAGAAAGCGTGTCGATAAGACTGCTTTCTTTTTTTGAAAAGAAAATGAATATGATATTTATAAATAGAACAATTAAAGAAAAAAGTAGGAAAGTTAAAGCATTAATTGATCCAATAAAAATATTCATAAAAGGCATCGAAGAAGCAAATAAGAAGCCAATTGAAAACGAAGCTAAAATTGAATAAAACCCAAAATGCATTGCAAAATTTAAAATTCCTCTAAGTAAAACATTTAGTTTTGAAGCTTTTTCGTTTCCTTCTGATTCGAGCGATAGTTTTGTTATTATCATCCCTAGTGTTCTATTATTTTTTTCGATTAATGGGAAAATTAAATAAGTGATTAATAGCGCAACTACATAAGAAATAATGCTTGGATAAGAATACATAGAAGATAATTCTTTTTGTAAGCTTTTATAATTTTCTAGTTTCTCACTATAAATTTTTGAAGTAGCTAAATCTGCTCTTGCCGAGTTTAGAGTTTTTAAAAACCAATCACTTAAATTTCCATAAGCTTTCGTCGTTTGATCAATGATGTTTCCTTTATAAAATTCTTCTAAGTATTTTTTAAAGTTGTCACTTTCTTTAATTACACCAACTAAGGATAAATCTTTTTCACCTTTATCGTTTTTAGCAAAATCAAAACATTTTGATGTATTAGTTTCACTTAAATTAGCAGGTAGGCCTAAAATATTTTGATTAAACCAACTAACGTCATAATGATTATCAAATAGATTATTTCGATATTCTAAAAAATAATAAGCGAAGTTATCAACGTTATTATTTTTGGCTTCAAAATAGTATTTAGTATATTCATTAAGCGTTTTTTCTTCCTTATTATCGTTATATTCAATCAATTTAGCTTCTTCTACTAAAGAATTCATTTCTTTTCTTAAAGCAATAACTGTTTCATTTTTTTGATCATAATTAAAATTTGATTTAGTGATTGGTAATCCTAAAGCAAAATATAATAGTGCTCCAA
This sequence comes from uncultured Mollicutes bacterium, assembly GCA_900545015.1. Lineage (GTDB taxonomy): Bacteria > Bacillota_I > Bacilli_A > RFN20 > CAG-826 > Onthovivens. The sequence goes on from UQXJ01000014.1 coordinate 23,912, forward strand.
TTAAAATACTTAAAGCAAAGTCGATAAGCCAACTAAAAAACTTACGATCTTTTTTGGCGACTATTTTTAAATTTCTTTCTTCCATTTTATTCCTCAATAACAATCTTATTATGTTTTAACCAAATTATAAATAGGTCAAACCACTTAGAGTTTGTTTTTGAAAACTCATCCATATATTCTAAGTTATATACACTAATATTTCCTAAAGACAATCCATGCTCTCCATGCTCAAAAATATGAACTTCAAAAGGTATACCCTTTTCTTTATACGCAGATATTAGCGAAATAGTATTTTTAATTGGCACTACACTATCCTCAACTGTTGAAAAAATAAATGCTCTAGGATTATTTTTATTAATCAGCTTAGGTAAAGAAAGATCAGATTGAATTCTTAACTTTTCGTTCTTAAATAAATTTATAAAAGACTGTTCACGTGGTTCATCATATTGATTTACAACTGGATAGCCATAGGCAGAATAAGCAATTTTAGGAACATTTAATTTATATTCTTCTATAAATTCCTCTTTTAAATAACTTGAAGATAATAGGCCATTTAAATGACCTCCTGCACTAAATCCAATCAATCCAAGTTTACTAATATCAATATGGAGCTCTTCTTTATTTTTATTGATATAATCAAGTGCTAAATATCCTTCTAAAAGTTGAAGAGGGAATTTTGCATTTTTACCACAACTATATTCAAGAACAAAAGAAGCAAAACCTTCACTTAAAAATTTTAATGCAACAGGTTCTTTTTCCCTAAATGAGGTAAATTCATAATCACCTCCAGGGATAATTAAAAGTGGAAGAAATTTTCTATTTAAATTTACCTCATAGTTTAAATCTTCCTCGTAAATATAAAGATTACATCCCGCTTCAATGTTTAAATGATATTCTTTAATCAAATCAATTTTCTTATAAATCATAATTTTACTCTCTTAAAAATAGGCATATCACCTCGTTCAACTTCGAATTGATATTCACCTTCATTATAAATTACCCCATCACGAGCTTGCCATTTTCCTTTTGGAAGAATTACTTTTCTTGATGATTCTTTACTAACAATCGGAGCTACAAGAATATCTTCACCTAGCATAAATTCATCCATTACTTTGGCGTATTTATCCTCTCCATAATTAAAAAGTAAACTTCTAATAATTGGGAGACCATCAATACTAGCTTTTTTTACTAGTTCAACAATTAGACTACTATATTCTAAATGAAGATCCACATATTTTTTTACGATTTTATTATTTTCTTCATCCAAGACTTTAAATGGTAATAAAGAAAACTGCATCATTGGCAATAATGAACTGATCTCTGCATAGCGCACATATAAATTTTGATCTAATTTAAATCCACTTACTTCAAAATCACTAATCATCCCTCCTCCAATCATATCAGGACATAGATATGGATAGCCACATAAGCCCATCGCAATAGAATTAGGAATAAGGGTATTAATTCCATCAACATCATAACTATGATTCTTATCTCTTAAACGTTGAGCAACCCCTTTTAATGAGTTATTAAAAGATGCTCTTAATTCATTAAAGTCGAATCTTTCACCAATGGTTTCTAAGTAATGAGCTTGAAAAGATTTTTGTTCACCTGTCGAATAAACAAAATCATCTGAATAATATTCTGGATCGCCAGCATCAATCTTAAATCCATCAATGCCATATTCATTTTGCAATTTTTTTAAAACATTATAAAAATATTCTCTTACTTCAGGTTTAGTTAAATCTAATACAGCTGAAAAGCCATTCCACCAATATGAAATAGCATCTAGCCCGTTTTTATTTTTGACAAGATAGCCTTTTAAAGATAACTCTCGATATGTAGGAGAATCCGGACTGACGAAAGGACAAAGCCATAACATAACTTTAAAGTTCAAGTTATGTAAATAATCAATAAGTTCTTTAGGGTTAGGAAATTTTACGCGGTCAAACTCCCATTCTCCATAATCTTTGCTCCAGCAATCATCAATCATCAAGACACCGCTTGGATACCCATTATTAATAATTTCTTCAGCATATTTTTTTACTTTTTCTTGGCTAACATCTCTTCCAAATTCAATCCAAGTATTATATTGAGGATATCTAAACATATCTAAATTTGGATGTTTATGATCTTGAGTAAAAAAATCATTTTTTAAATCAATGTAAGCACCTTCTAAAGTTTTCTCATTTCCTTTTGATGCTTTAATTTCAAAGTCACTTTCGATTATTAAAGACCCATCTTTTATTTCAAATTTAAAAGGTTCTTTAGAATAAAAATAATTGCCTTTGCTTGTTAAAAGGGCTGAAATTGCTTGGTTTCCACTATGCCAAACTCTTAAGTCTCTTGAAAAACCATCTTTATATGGCATCTTTATTCCATCATTAACACATCCACCAAAAACAAATTCATTTTCTTCTAATTTATATTTATTAACCATGTTATCTCCTTGAAAAAAGGTCATCGCCTTGAATAAATATTTTATCTTTTAGTCTAATATCTCTAGAAGAACTACCAATTCTAATCTCGTAATATCCGCTCTCTAAATAAAAATCATCAATATTTGTTGAATAATACTTAAATTTGTCCATCGGGATTACAAAAGTAATTACTTTTTCTTCCTTTGACTTAAATAAAATTTTCTTAAAAGAAACTAGCTCATTTTCTGGCACTAGTACCGCTCTTCTATTATTTGAAACATAAACTTGGACTATCTCTTTTGCCTCAATATCAGAATTATTTCTAACTCTAACTTCAATAGAAACTGAATCTTTATTTTTAGTTATTTTCATTTCTTTATAATCAAAAGTTGCATAGCTTAGGCCATAGCCAAAAGGATAAAGAACATCTTTCTTTAAAGTATCATAATATCTATATCCAACTAAATTTTTTTCTTTATAATCTTCAACAAATCCATTTCCTAATTCTAGACCTGTAGGAGTGTCAAGCAAAGAAAGAGGGAATGTTTCACTTAATTTGCCACTTGGAGAAACTTTACCAGCAAGAATTTTTGCTAAGCCATCATTTACTCCTTCCCCTAAAACAGGGACATAAACAATAGCTTTGACTAATGGTTCAATATCCTTTAAATCTAGAGGCCCACCAGAATAAACAACTAAAATTACATTCTTATTTTGGTTAGAAATTAATTCTATAAGTCTAATTAATCCTTTATGTAATGAAATAGAATATTTGTCTGTTTCCTCTTTCTCTTCTAAGTCAGTTGTTCCAACTGTCAATATAACTTTATCTGAAAAATATGCTCGTTCTGCAGCGCTTTTTAATCCCATTGGAGTAATTAAATTGTATCTAAAAATATATCCATCTTCATAAAAATATTCATTATTAGGAAGTTCTTGTTGAAGTTTTTCAAGTAATGAAAAATTCTTATATTTAGTATTAATCCTACTACTTCCTTTTCCGCTAAATAAAGGATTTTTAGCCATATTACCAATTACAGCAATCTTTTGAAAATTGTCACTTAAAGGTAAGATGTTATCTTCATTTTTAAGTAATGTAATTGCTTCCGAAGCTACTTCTACGCAAAGATCATGACGAGCTTTTTCATCAAATTTAATAATTCTTTTGAATTTATTATCTTCGATACGTTTACTAAGATTTAATATGTTTTGAACACTAAAATTTAAGTCTTCTTCTTTAATAATTCCTGACTTTAAACCTTCTTTTAATTGATCCTCATAAAACGAATGATAAGGAAAAGCAATATCAATAGTTGCTTTTAATGATTTTACGCGATCTCTTACCGCTCCCCAATCTGAAATTATTGTTCCTTTATAGCCAAAAACTTCTCTTGCATAATGATTAAGTAATTTTTTATTTTCACTAGCATATACACCATTCACTAAATTATAAGAACACATTATCGTATATGGATTCGCTTCTTTAATTACATCTTCAAAAGGCTTAAGATAAATCTCTCTTAACGTTCTTTCATCAACTTCACTACTTTGATTAAATCTATCAAATTCTCTATTGTTCAAAGCAAAATGTTTCAAAGATGTTCCGATGCCTAAATCTTGAATACCGTTTATATAAGCGATCGCACATCTTGAAGTTAAATAAGGATCTTCACTAAAATATTCAAAATTTCTTCCACAGAGTGGTGTTCTTTTAATATTTACACCTGGAGCTAAAACAATATCGACATCTTTTTCAATTGCTTCACTAGCAATTGCTTCACCAACTTTTTTAATTAGTTCTTCATTATAAGTCATTGACAAAGCTTGTAATGATGGGAAAGCTGTCGCATCAAAAGAATATTGGATGCCATCAACTTCTTTATATACTTTTCTAATACCATGAGGACCATCACAGAAAAAATATGATGGAACTACTCCTTTTATTTCATGAGTTGACCAAGTATCTTTAGAAGTGAGTAATTTGATTTTATCCTCTAAACTAATTTCCTTTTCCATGTCTTAAATACTCCTCTAATAATACATAAGTTCCAGCGGTCCAACCTAGCATTTCAGTTTCTTGATATTCGTTTACTTTCGATTTTGAGCCACATACGGCATCATATTTTTCCCATAATGCGTTGTTTTTTCCATATTCCTTCTCAATCAGCAAGACATAATATGTAGCGATTTTAGTAGCAGAATCAAAATCTTTAATATTTATAGCCGCCATAAAAGCAAAAGTAACTAATGGAGCCCAAATATTTGGATATGCCCATTGATATCTATTTTCCGATTTATAAGGCACAGTGGCTGCAATGCCATATTCAAAATTTAATAATTTATAATTCTTTCTAAAACGTTCAAGGTTATCATCAATTCCTAAAGCAAAAACCAAAAACGAAGCACACGACACTGCCGAAGAATATTTATTATTGACTACATCAAAATCATAATAAATATCATCCTTAATCATTTTAGTTAAAATGAAATTTTTTATTTTATCAGCGATAAATAAATATTTATCTTCTTTTATATTAAGTAAAGTATTAAATTTATCGATAATCATGGCATTTTTATACATTATTGAATTTAGATCAATAGGTGCAAAATCTAACGCACGATGATTAAATCTAGGAGAAAAATCCCACCCAGATTCACATTCAGCTAAAGCGTTATCGCCGATTTCTAAATCGCTTCTATTCTCATCAGAAAGAAGTACTCTTTTTTTAAATTCGCTAGCGAATTCAGTCTTAAATTCATCTGTTGCGTTGTTTCCGTAATGAAACATACCATTTTTAAAAGTTCTTTTTTCTAGCCAGAAATCGAATTCCATTTTCATTGAAGGCAATATACTTTGAACAAATTCTAAATCTTTCGTCTTCTCAAAAAAATCATCACACATCATAGAAAATAAAGGGACTTGACTTCTATTTAATAACCCATAATTAGCACTATTTGGCATATATCCATATTTTTTAATTAAAAAACTCATATCTAAAATATTGTTTTTTGCTAATTCAATATAGTTGTCAATTAATAAACCTTTATTAATAAAATATGTGTCCCAATAAAATAAATCATCAAAAAGTCCCTTAACACAAGGGGCTGTATAAGGATAAGGCATTTTAATTTGTTCCTTTTTCAAGGAATTTCTAACTGAATTTTGATAGTTCTCTTTTATATATTCTCTTAGATTCATATTCGTAATAAGGGGGCAGTAAGCCCCCTCTCCTATACTTTTATTATTTTAAATTTAATTTTGTCAAAACGATTTCAACATCTCCAGCTGTTCCTGAAGCACAGTTAGGGATAATAAGAAATTGTCCTGCGCCTTTTGAAAGATCAGCATTAATATCAATTGATTTATTATAAGTTCCATTTTGGAATTCTTCAAAGATTTGAAGTTTTCCATCTTCTCCATCGAAGTCGCAGAATTCAAATCCAACTTTTGTCATTGTTCCTTTTATAACGTTAAATGAAACTTCTAATTTTTTATAGCCTGCGTCTTTATTAAACGATAAGACGAAACTTGACCAATCTTCTTCATTATCAGCGCTTCTTTTCCATGATAAATGATAGCCATCATCTTTTAATTCAGCAGCAAATGTTTTATTTGAAGACCATTGATTTAATCCAATTTTCCCTTTTTCACCAAATCCTTCACTGGCATAGCCACTTTCAACTTGGCTTTTAATAGTAAATAATGTTTCTACCCATTCACTCTTTCCTGCAGAGTTACTTGTTCTTATTCTTGCTTTATATTCGCCTGGTACTTTTGAAAAATCTTCATCGGTTTTTGGAATAAATTGCATTTTCATTCCAGGAATATGTTCAATAGCGTTAAATCTAGTGTTTCTAACATCTAATTGTTGTTTAACAAATTCTTCGCCATCTTTTTTATAAAGTTCAAGTTCATAATTTGCTGCAGCCATATCTTTGTCAAATTTTAAATAACCGTTTTCCTCATCATATTTAAAGTTAGCAACATCAGCTGGTTTTTGAGCTGTGCCTGCTTCAAAACTAACTTTATGGAATCTAAGTTTAACGTTTGAATCTGTTCCTTTAAATTTGTCTGAATCATCTTGTGGATTATTTAGTTCTAAGAAAACCGAACCCCCTCCACCGGCTCCTTGTTCTCCTGTTTTAAAATTTGTATCAGTAACATTAATAGAAATTGTTGATTTTTCGTTTTTAACTAATGGTACTCTATAAAAGTTTTTGAAGTTTAATTCTCCACCAAATTCCATTAAATATGATGGTAAATCACCTTCTAATAATTCAGCTGTAATTTCAAATTTAGTAGCTGCTACACTTGTATCATAATAAAGAGCTAAAGATGCCCATTCACCCATTGTTTTTCTATTAAATGTGACATCAAAGTAGTCCTCGTTTGAAGTATCAACGGTGTAATCAGTGCCATTATTATAAGGATTGTTTTCCATTGCGTTGACATTAACAAAAACTTTTGAAGATGTATGGAATCCTTTTACTAAAACTTTTGTGGTTGCTTTATAGCCTCCATCAACACTTGTTGCGGTGATAGTTGCTTCACCAGGGTTAACGCCAGTTACTACACCTTTATCATCGACAGTGGCAATGTTTACATCACTAGAAGTGTATGTGATACCCTTTTCATCTGCGTTTAAAGGTAAAACACCTGCCTTAATTTCAACGGTGAAATCGCATCCAACTTCGTAAGCTTCATTCTCAATTTTAACCCCAGTAACTTTGACTTTTTCAGCTTCTACTGGTGGCTTTTCAGTTGTTCCACAACCAACTAATGCACTGCCGCCAACAAGGACGCTAGCAGCGAGTACGCATAAACCCTTAACTATTTTCTTCATAATTATCCTTGTATTCTAAATTTATCTCAATTAATGAGGAATTTAGAATTTCTCCTTTCTTG
>UQXJ01000015.1 GCA_900545015.1 uncultured Mollicutes bacterium
CCGCCAAGCAAGAATTGTAGACTTCAAATAAGTTCTACCGACATTGTATCATAAAACATGAAAAACTGTGGTTAAAAAAGCACGCAACTGCAAAAAAGGATTTTTTATTCTTTAATTTCTTTAGGCTTCTTTGCTAATTTATACCAAAGAATAAAACCATATAAATTAAAGATAATATAAATAATATTTAAGACAAGATAAGTAAATCCACTTGTTCCTCCATTAACATAATTGCTTGTCCAAATATAAGTTAAAACGATTGAATAGAATAAGAAAAATAACCATTGTTCTTTAATTGTTTTACTGGCTAAGAAAGCTGCGATTAAAGCAAGGGAAGTTGCAAGAGCGTTTTCAAAAGGCAAAGATGAATTTAAATATTTTAATAAAAATCCATAACCAACTGTAACAACTGGAATAAATACAATTATGATTATCCAGCCTTTTAAATTTAATGAATTGATTTGAAATTCAGAATTATTATCTTTAATTTTGAAATAAAGTTTATACAAAGTATAAAGATATAATGGTAAGTTAAAAGCTAAATTTATGACCCCTTCTCCGTATTGTTTATTAAAAAAAGAAATAATGCCATAAATTGTGACATAAACAGAATAAAATATAAAAGCATATTTTTTTCTTTTAAAGTTTGTCATTGCGGCAACTAAACCACAAATTGTTGAGATGAGTTCAAATACTAATAAATAAATGTTATCACCTCTAAAAATAATACCAAGCGTAATAAGCGCAATAAATGAAACCAGCATAAAAACTAGTTCGTACCACTTATACATTTTTAAAAAATTCTTCATAGCCTGCATATTATATAGGAATAAAAATATTATTGCTACTTAATAATTTTTATTTGAGATTTAATGGAATTTTTAAGAAAAAAAGTTTATTCGTGATGAATAAACTCCTAATTTTAAATACCTGGTGATCCGCCGGAGACTCGAACTCCGGACCCACTGATTAAGAGTCAGTTGCTCTACCAACTGAGCTAGCGGACCAAGTGCCTATTTATAATACACGAATTGACTTTTAACTTCAATGATTTTCTAAATAAAAAAATCTAAATTTTCCTTCAAAATGAATCAATAAATTATTTTTAAATTAAAATTTCTTTTATCTATTAAAAAGAAAAGCAATTTAATGTGTAAAATTTTTGAAGTAGGATAAAATAAAGTTATGAAAATTATTGAATTAAATGGAAAAATTGTCCTTGTTGAAGGAGAAGAAGAACTCGGATACTTAGTATTTAGAAGAGATGAAGATAGAATAATTATTTTATCTACTTTTGTTAATGAAAATGCTAGAGGAAAAGGCGCTGCTAAAATATTAAATGAATATGCTTTTGATAAGTTAAATGAAAAAAAGAAAACTGTTCAAATATTATGCTCATATTCCAAGAAATTTTATGATGCTAATAAAGATAAATATCCAAATTTAGAGGTTATTTAATTATGAGTCTTTTTTTTAATATATATGCTTATTTTTCAAATAAAAAATGGTCAAAAGTCGATGATGATAGAAAAAATAAATTACCAAAAGTTGAAAATGTAATTGTTACAAAAGATTTAAGATATAAAGATGATAAAAATAAATTTCATCTCTTTAATAAATATACGCCAAGCGTCGCTTCTAGCGATTATCCTTTAATTATTGATATTCATGGAGGAGCATGGTTTTATGGAACTAAAGATTTAAACGAACCATATACAAATTATTTAGCTTCGAAAGGTTTTAATGTTCTTGCTCCTAGTTATCGACTAATTGGTAGATATAAACTAATTGATATCGTGCATGATTTATTTGATTTTTTACATTATATTTATGAAAATCAAGAAAAAATAGGTGTAAATACGCGTGATGTAATGCTTGTTGGAGATAGTGCTGGTGGACATCTCGCTCTTTTAATTCAAGCAATTAACGAAAATAAAAGATTACAAAAGATATATGGAGTAAAACCTTTTAAGATCAATTTTAAATTACTAGTTTTAGAGCATCCATGTCCAGAATTAAAAGATCTTTTAAAAGATGGTAAGAACGATTTTGCTCATAATACATTATTAAAAGCAATGTTTGGTAGAAATTATAAAAATTCAATTATTTATAAAAATTCTTCTTTAAGTGATGTTATAAATGATTCGTATTTTCCATTTATTATTCTTGTTGGAGGTAAAAAAGACCAATTATTACCTCAAACTATCTCTACACATCAAATTCTTGAGACATATAACATCGAACATGACTACAAACTTTATAATGATGTACATGTTTTTGAAGTTATATATTATAATAACGAAGCCTCTTTAGAATTTAACGATTATACGCTTAATAAATTTAAAGAGATTATCGGAGGATAAATAATGAAAAAAATCAATAAAATATTATTTGCATTACTTCCTGGAATTGTATTTTCTATTTCAAGTTGTGCAATTTTAGATAAATTAATTCCTTTACCTAATCCTGATAATGGAGGCAATGGTGGAAATAAAGATCCAAATCCAGATATTAAAGAAGACAAAACATATGAAAATTTAGAAAAAGTTGATACAAAATTTACTTATGATGATTTAGCAACTGCTCAAGGAGTTCCAGTAACACCTTCAACTGGAGATGTTAATGTTTTAGTTATCCCTGTTGAATTTAGTGATAGAACAGCTTTTACTAGTTCTGATTTAACTGCTCTTAATGCATCTTTTAATGGCACAAAAGAAGATAAAACAAATTCATATTGGGAAAGTGTTTCTAGTTTTTATAATAAGTCAAGTTATGGGAAATTAAACTTTAATTTTGAAATTTGTGATACATATGTTCCAACAATGACTTCAGCTAAATTTTTAAGTATGACTGATGATTATGGAACTGAATCCTGTACTTTACTTTACGAGATGTATAACAAAGGAATCACTAAAAACGGTGCAAAAATCAACTATTCTGATTCGAAATACGATAATAATAGTGATGGGTTTATTGATGGTGTGTGGTTAATTTATAACGAAAAGAATCCTAAAAAAGTTAACTCTAATAATTTCTGGGCATACACAACTAACTATAATGAACCTGAGTCTTCACCTAAATATGGTGAAACAAATAACAGTACTAAATTTAGTAAATATGCTAACTGTGCACTTTCATTTATTTATGAAGATAGTAGAAATGGAGAAGATGCACATACATTAATTCATGAAACTGGCCATATGCTTGGACTTGATGATTATTATTCATACAGTTCAAAAATGACAAAAAATTATGGATATTGTGGTGGGCTTGATATGATGGATTTAAATATCGGTGATCATGATGCTTTTTCGAAGTGGTCATTAAATTGGATAAGCCCAAGTATTGTTAAAGAAGATACAGAAAATATTAAATTAAGACCATTCCAAAGTAGTGGCGATGCATTAATTTTACCTGCAAATTATTTTAATAATAGTGCATTTAGTGAATACATTATTTTAACTTATTACACACCAAATGGATTAAATTATCTTGATAGCACAAATGCATATCAAAGTGGAAGCTACCCTCGTTTATTTACTAAGAGCGGATTAGTTGCTTATCACGTTGATTCAAGATTAATCAATTTAACAATTACACAATCATTACTTACAAATAAAACGAAAACAACTATTGGAAATTATTTAGATACAACTGCAACAAAAATTCCTGAAGAGTCCTATAAAGAAACTGCGACAAGCGCAACTTATTCTTATTATTCTGTTGCAACTTCAAACACACCTGAATATTCATATAATAAATCTGCTTTAATTTCACTTTTAACTCCTCAAAATAGATCTTTTTATAATTCAAGAGTTGCAACAAATGCTGATTTATATACTGAAAGTACAAAAGCACTAAGTTCAAAAACAGCATCTAATTTCTTTAGCTATGGAAAATTTAATGATGGGTCAACAATGAGTTATGTAGCTACAGTTAATGAAATTACTGATGATTATTTAACAGTTTCAATTACAAAATAAAAATGAATTTATCTTTAAAAAATAATCGAATTATTTTAGCGTCTAGAAAAAATAGAATTTTGTCGATGCTAATCGATTATTTTTTAATTGTGGTTCTTGGAATTACATTATATTTCACTTTAGTTAATCCAGTTTCAAATAAGATTAAAATTGTTGAACAAAATAGTTCAACCTTTTATACAAGTTACATAGGACTTAAAAAAATAGAAGATGAAACAAAGCTTGAAAGTTTCAATGAAGATTCTTATTTAAAAATGATGGTAAAAGGAACACTAGGAGAAGGATATTATAAAAGTAGAAATTATGAAGAAATTGTTCCTTTAAATGAAACAAATGACATAATTTTTAATTATTATTACACTTATAAAGTTAATAATTCATCAAACTATGAATCTTCTAATTATGATTTTTTAACTGAAATTAATAAATATCAAATGTTTGAAATAAAAGACAATTATTATAATTTAAAAGAAGATGAAGCTTTAAAGATTGGTGATTGTTTATTTAATAAAAATGAATCTTTTATTAAAAAATACAATGAAACTAAAGAAATAGCTAAAAATATTATTATCGATGCTAGAAGAGACTTAAAAACTAATAATAATAATTATAAAAAACTTCAATCTGATTTAAGCGAAAGTAGTAAAACTGGTGAAAATATCGCTTTTATTAAATGTGTAATTTCATATTTAATAAGTTTTACTGCTTTAGAAATTATTTTTTATTTTATTTTTCGTAAAAGAACTATTGGATCTAAAACAATGAAATTAAAAGAAATAAGCATAAATAAAAATAAAGTTTATCCGATTATTATTAATAAAATTTCTAGATTTATAACATTCGCATCATCATTATTTATAATTTTAGGTGTAATAAGTCAAAATAGTTTCTTATTAATTTTATTTTTACCTTTAGGAAATTTCTATTTTTATTTATTTTTATTTATAGTTTTAGTGCTTTTAACTCTTTTAGATCTTATATTATTAATAGTTAAAAAAGTTAATGTATCTTTCGATGAACTTGTTTCAAAAAGAGTGTTAGTAGATCAAGAATTTTATTATGAATGAAGAAGTTATACATTATAAATCTCCCTCTTTATTTAAAAGAAGTATTGCTCATATTATTGATGCATTTTTTGTGTTTCTTTTTACCTTTATTTTGTCTCTTTTTTCATTAAGTATTTTTTCAAAAAGTGGTTTTTATAGAGAAGTAGAAAATGATGCAATTGCATTAAAAAATAGAAGTGGATTGTTTATTGATAATGTTGATCTTTTAACTTATTTAGATAAAAAAGAAATGCTTCAAAGCGATAAAAACGATGCACTTGATAAAGCTATAATTTCTTTTTATAAGAATACTGAATTTAATAAAGACGATACTAATTTAAAAGCGTATGAAAATAGAAAAATTCAAAAAATAGTTGATAATTGCAAGCTTTTCGTTGAAAAAGATGGAGAAATTATAAAGAATCACGATGCAAAAATAGACGAATCTTATTATTATGAATTCTATAAATTTGAATATAATAAATACGCAATAAATATTTTTTATTCATCATCATATGCTGATTTAATTCATTTAAGAACAGGCATTATGCTTTTGATAATTATTATGATTTTGTTTGTTGGATTTATAATTTTCTTCCTTGCTTTTCCTCTTATTTTTAATAGAAATTCCCAGACTTTAGGAATGAAGATTTTTAAATTAGGGTTAATAAATCAAAATGGTTTTTCATTAACAAAAGGAGAGATAATTTTTAGATTTTTATTTTATTTTTTTGTTGAAGTTGTTTTAGGATTTTTATCGTTTTTCTTAATTGATTTTGTATCTTTAGGCTTTATGATTTTAGGAAAGAAAAAAGCTCCTTTACATGATTTAATTAGTTGCACAAATATGATTGATGTTGAAAATAATAAAATATTTTTTGATAAGTACGAATATATAAAATCACTCGAGTAATATTAATTTAGTATTAAGATTAATGATTTCTTTTAAAAAAATAAAATTCTCTACGTCGTATTAGTGAAAGGAGATAAATTTGATTTTAATAAAAGAAAGGAAGTGGTATAAAAAACTAATTTATATAAATTTATAAAAACGAAATAACTTTAAATAGCAAAAACCTATATTAACTTTTATAATTAGAACTATGGAAATAACCATAAACAATTTAAAAAAAGTTTTTGAAGGTGACAAAAAGAAGAATATTCCAGATACAATAGCTGTATCTGATTTTAATTTAAAAATAAATAATGGTGAATTAATTGGACTTCTTGGACCTAGTGGGTGTGGAAAATCTACTGTTCTTTATATGATTAGTGGATTAAAAACTCCTACTGATGGAGAAATTTTATTTGATGAAGAAGATGTTACTTATTTATCACCTGAAAAAAGAGGAATTGGATTTGTCTTTCAAAATTATGCTCTTTATCCTCATTTAAATGTTTATAAAAATATAGCTTTTCCACTTGAAGATACTAAAGTTAAAGACTTTAAGAAAAATGATAAATTGATAAAGCTTACTAAGATTAATAAATTAATAAGCGAAGAACTAGATAGCATCATCAAAATTGTTGGTGAAGCTAAAAACACCGAAAGTAAGGTAAATAAAAGATTATTAATTGATGCAATTTCATTTAAATTTAATATTCCTTTTAGTTATGCAAGAGACATTTTTAAGATTATAAGCTCAAAAAGCTTTACTAAAGAGAATGCGTGCGTTTTATTAAATAAAAAAATAGAAAATGAGACGAATAAAAAAAGGAATTTTTCTTTAGATAAAGATTTTTACTACCTTAAAGATGGAGAAAGAATTGAAATAACTAGAAATATCAATAAAGATGAAATTGATCTTAAAGTAAAAGAAATATCTTTAATCGTTAATTTAAGTGAATACCTATATAGAAAGCCAAGTGAACTTAGCGGCGGCCAACAACAACGTGTTGCAATTGCTAGAGCACTTGTAAAAAAACCTAAGGTTTTACTTTTAGATGAGCCGTTAAGCAATTTAGATGCTAGATTAAGAATATCTACTCGTGAAGAAATTAAACGTATTCAACGTGAAACTGGGATTACGACTATTTTTGTAACTCACGATCAAGATGAAGCAATGTCTATCTGCGATAGAATTGTTATTATGAGCAAAGGCAAAATTGAAGCTGTTGATAGGCCTCAAGAAACTTATGATAACCCAACATCTTTATTTGTTGCTAAGTTTTTAGGCTTACCACCTATTGGTGTTTTTAATGGTGAAATTAAAGACAATGATCTTTATATTGGAAATGATAAAGTTCTTAAACTTGATAAAAAATATAATGATCAAGAAGTTATCGTCGGAATAAGACCAGAGGCATACTTTAAAGATAAAAATGATGGTTATCATATTAATATTTGTGTTAACGAGATTAAAAAAGATGGAAAAGACACCGAAATTATTTCAAGTTCCAAATATTCTGAAAATGAATTTAAGGCAATACCCAACGATGAGACTGAGATCGCTTTAGGAAACCATAGTTTTTCACTTAATGGAGAAAAAGTATTTTTATTCGATAAAAATACATTAAAACGTATTTAATATGGTTACTAAAAATAATTACAAAGGTTGGATTTATTTAGCACCTAGTTTAGTGTTGATTATAATTTTTTCGCTATATCCTTTAATAGATACTTTTATAACTTCTTTTTATAAAGATTATAACTATTTAACAGGTGAATTTAGTGGATTTACTTTTGATAATTATTTGGTTCTTTTTTCAATCATTGAACCTCCAAGTTATATTGCAGGAATAGAAGCTCCAATAAAAGCTTTCTTTCAATATGCTCTTCCAAACACTTTACTAATAACTTTTGTTACTGTTCCTATTTCGATTATTTTGGCTTTAATTATCTCTGTTTTAATTAATTCTATTAAATGGTTCCAAAAATTCTTTGAAACGCTATTTTTTACACCATATGTTACAAATATCATAGCTGTAGGAATGGTCTTTGGTGTTATTTTCTCCCACAACGGTCTTTTTAATTCGATTTTTAATTTAGACGAATTTTGGGTTGAAAATAATCCAGGAACAACATATTGGAATGCAATGCTGGTAATTTTCCTTGATATTATTTGGTATCAATTACCTTTTAAAATTCTTATTTTTGTAAGTGGGTTACAAGGCATCAACAAAACATATTACGAAGCTGCAAAAGTTGATTCAGCAAGTAAGGTTAAACAATTCTTTAAAATTACAGTTCCGCTTTTATCACCTCAAATTCTTTATATTTCAATCACATCTTTTATTAACGGATTTAAAGAATATCAAGCGATTGCAGGACTTTTTGGAAGAAAAGGAACAAGCGGAAACTCATATAACCTATACACAGTTGTCTACTTTGTATACGATCAAGTTAATAGCGGAAATGCTTTTACGATTAGTTATGCGTGTTGCGGAGCCATTGTACTTTTTGCAATTATTCTTGTTTTTACTGCTTTGCAGTTATATGTTTCAAAGAAGAAGGTGCATTATTAGTATGGATAGTAATGATATAAAAACTATTAATGACTACGAATTTAAATTTGTTATTGATGGCTTTAAAAAGACAGCAAAAGAAACTGAAAAGAAAGATAAAATCGTTAAGACAATCTTTTTAGTATTAACTTATTTGATATTAATTTTCTTTGCTTTCATTATGATGATTCCTTTTTATTGGATGCTTATATCAAGTTTAAAAGGCGAGATTGTTAATGGAAATTATGTTGGGCTAGACAATAATTTTTTTATAGGTTTTACAGAAATTGCATGGTCAAATTATGCGATGATTTTTGATCCAAGCAGATTTGATTTTTTCTCATATTTATCAAATACATTCATAGTTCTTATAGTTTCTACTTTAGGCACTTTCTTTATAACTGTTTTTGCTTCATTTGCTTTTGCAAGATTAGAATTTAAAGGAAGAGATGCTATTTTCTATATCTATTTAATAACTATGATGATACCAAGTGAGTTATTTGTTATTACAAACTATATTAGTGTATATAGACTAGGACTTCTTGATGGCGATAGATGGGGAACTTATTTAGCAATAATGCTACCTTTTATAGT
The DNA here is from genome assembly GCA_900545015.1 of uncultured Mollicutes bacterium. GTDB lineage: Bacteria > Bacillota_I > Bacilli_A > RFN20 > CAG-826 > Onthovivens. The sequence goes on from UQXJ01000015.1 coordinate 9,068, forward strand.
TAACGTTTTTTATATTTATTTATTAAATGAAAACTTTAAGCAAATACCTAACGAACTTTATTTAGCTAGTAAAATTGATGGCAAAAGTGATTGGAAATATCTTTGGAAAGTTATGGTTCCTATTGCGTCGCCAACATTAATTACGATTATCATTTTAAAAGTTATTTCGACATGGAATGCTTACGCTTGGCCAAAAACTGTTACAATTTCTAATCCTAAATTTACATTAATTTCTGTTGGCATTAGAGATTATGCAGAATTTACACTTGAAGAAGGTGGAAAAATATTTGAACTTCAATCATTACAAATGGCAGCTACAGTTATTGTAACTATTCCTCTAATCATTATTTTTATAGTGTTTAGAAAATACATTATGAACGGAACAAGCAGAACGGGAATTAAAGGATAGTAAATTTTATTTTCTTAAAAATATATTAACTTTGAGATAAAGAAATTATTTTTTGAATTATAATTTTATTGCTAATTAATACATATTTAATTAGGAATAATGACCTTTCTAGGATATAATTACATTGTTTAAGTAGGAGGTTTACTTAATGAAAATAAAATCAAAAAAGATTATGCCCGTACTTGTAGTAGGTGCAATCTCTTCGTTAATTTTTTCTTGTACTCCAAAGCAAGAAAATAATGGTAGCGACATTAAAGTTGAAATTACTTTTTTCACAAATATTTATGATGAAAAGACAGATTCTGCTGATAAAAGCAGCGAGTCATATATGATGAATTCTATTATTGCCGAGTTCAATAAAGTCTATCCAAATATTAAAGTTAAATTTGAAAAATCAGGTCAATATGCAACTATAAATGAAACAATTACAAAATTATTACCAACACCAAATAAATTACCTAACATGGCTGTTTGCTACCCTGATTATGTTGTAAATTATTTATCAAGTGGTCAAGTATTAAAACTTGATGATTATATGAATGACTCTGGCATTGGATTTGGAACAAAACCTGGTGCAACTGTTGATGAAGTCGTAAAAGATAACGATACATTAAAAGATGATTTTAATACTAATTTCCTTGAAGAAGGACAACATTATGAAAAAGCTGGTACATATTCATTACCATGGTATAAAAATAGTGAAGCTTTATTCTACAACTACGATCTTTTAGAAAGAGAATTAGGCGCTGGAAACTATAATTTAACAAACTGGGAAGATATTATTAAAGCTGCTAGAGCCTTAAAAGAAAAGACTTTTAAAACTAACTGGTCGACTAAAAAAGGTGACAAATATGTTATCGAAGAGCATGATGTTGTTTGGGAAAAAGGACAAGTTACACCTATTGGATATGATTCTTTAGATAATATGTACATTACATTCTCCGAAATGATGAACGTTCCTTATGGCGGAAATGTTGATGAAAACAAAAATGGACATATTGATAAATATGAAGCTGTAAAATTTTATGATGGAAAAGCAAATCAACCAAATGAAAAAGCATTCAAAATGATTAAAATGCTTAAATCTTGGTATGATGAAGGATTATTTACAACATCAGAAATGCTCGATACAAAAGGTGATGGAAATTATGGTGTATGGAATAGATATACATACAACCAAGAATGCTTTATATATGTTAACGGAAGTAAGAACGCATGGTATGGTTCGTACAACACATTTAAAGGAAAAGTTTTACCAACACCTACAATTGATGATGGAATGCTTTCAGGAAAATTAAATAACAAGACTGCTAAATCAAAAGCTATGTCTCAAGGCGCTAATATTGTATTCTTTAACAAGAGTGAAGAAGAAAATAAAGCTGCATGGTTATTCTATAAATTCTTAACTAACAAAGAAAATTCTGCAACAGTTGCTAAGAAGATGTCTTCAATGCCTGTAAGAACATCAAGTTATTCAACAGCAACACTTCAAGAAGCAATGAGCAAAAAAGATGAATTTGTAACTGAACCAAGCCAAAGCAAGAACTATGATTATTTACAAGCTAACGTTTATGATATTTATAAACAATATGATGCAAATAAACAAACATTCGTTGCTCCAGTATCACAATTCAGTTCTAAAACTAGAAAGGCAATTGAAGCTATGATGAAAGACGTCTTAAATTCAGATAAAACAGGTGCTGAATTAGATGCTCAAATCAAAACTTTAATGGCAGACGCTTATACAGCTATTTAGTTGTATTATAAAATATCTTAGAAGGGCTAGTTCCCTTCTAAGATATAAATTTATATGAAAAAAGATATTAAAGAGATCAATAGATTAAAAGAAGAAAAGAACAAAGGATTATGCTTACTTGTGTTAAGCATTGTTTTTCTATTAGTTGGTATAATTTTTTGTCCTTTAAGCATAATTAATGGGAAATTTGCTTATGCAAGTTTATCGGCTATATTGATGTATATCTCATTTTCTTTAATGTGCTTTTTCCTTGGATTTGGATTATATTTTGTGATTAAAAATGTCAAATTGATTAAGAAATATGAATGTAAAGATTGAAAATTTAACAAAAATCTATCCTGCTGAAGAAAAGAAAAATTTAAAAGAAACTATCGCTGTTTCTGATTTTAATTTAGACATAAAAGATGGAGAACTCATTGCTTTACTAGGACCTAGTGGGTGTGGTAAATCAACTGTCTTATCTATGCTTGCTGGTTTAAAAGATATAACAAAAGGAAAAATATTTTTTGGTAATGAAGATGTTACAGAACTTCAAACAGAGAAAAGAAATATTGGTTTAGTTTTTCAAAACTATGCATTATATCCACACATGAGCATTTATAAAAATGTTGCTTTTCCATTGACTAATATTAAAATTGAAACATATAAAAAAGATTTTACTTTAATTAGATGGTCTAATATCGTAAAGATTTTATCTAATTATCAAGCGTTATCTGAATTAACTAATCTGTTAAATAATGAAAATAAAATTAACAAAAGTGAATTTATTTTTCATATAGTTATGAAATTTAATGTAGATTCAAAAACCGCAAAAGAATTATTTTCAACTGGCATTTCTTTAAACTTGGATAATAAAGAATTTATCAATGGTTTAATTGAAAAATATAAAGGCAAAATTGACGAAAGAATTAAAAAAATTAATAAAAAAGGTTGCAAAATTAACGAAAAATTTGAAATTTTAATAAATGATAAGCGTATTAAAGAAGGAAGAAAACTTAATAAAACTGAAATTGATGAGATGGTTTATGAGGTAAGCAAAGTAGTTCAAATTGCTGAATATTTATATCGAAAACCATGCGAGTTAAGTGGTGGTCAACAACAACGTGTTGCTATTGCAAGGGCGCTTGTTAAAAAACCTAAACTTTTACTTTTAGATGAGCCATTAAGCAATTTAGACGCTAGACTTAGAATATCAACACGAGAAGAAATTCGTCGTATTCAAAAAGAAACTGGCATAACAACAGTCTTTGTTACTCATGATCAAGATGAAGCAAATGCAATAAGCGATAGGATTGTTGTCATGAATAATGGTAAAATCATTGAAGTTGGAAAACCTGATGATGTTTATCAAAATCCACATAATCTTTTTAGTGCAAAATTTATTGGATTACCAGAAATTAATGTTATAAAAGGATTTATTAAAAATAATGAAATCTATATAGGTGATACTCTAATCAAGAAGCTTAATGAGGCTGTTAACGATAAAGAAATTTATGTGGGAATAAGAAGCGAAGGCTTTATAAAGAGTGATGATTGTACTGGAATTAGATACGTTGAGCATAAAAAAATACTAAAAGGTAGAGAAGAAGAATACATTGGTCTTTTAAAAGATTCTATTAATGGTAAAATAACAATTACGGGCTTTTTAAATAAACTTAAAGATGGTGATTTATTAAAAGTTAAAGACGATTATTTGTTTATTTTTGATAGTAAGACCGAAGAAAGACTTTATTTAAATTAATGGAAGAAACAAAAAAGAAAATTGTTGATATTTATCCTTCTAAATTAACTAAGAGATTCTTAGTTTTTTTAGCTGATGTAGTTCTTAACTTAATTTTGTCTATTTTTTTATTTGAAATTATAGTTATGCCTATTTCAAAAGCAGCTGTTAATTATAATGAAAAATATTTAGAAAACGTAACAAACACTAAACAAAGACTAGAGATTTTGTATGGGAATGATGTTCTTTTTTATGATGAAAAAACTATATATGATTTAAATAAAAATCTTACTCTTACAGGCGATAAATTTATTGAATTTTATTCATTTAAAGAAACTAAAACTAATGAAATTTTTTATCATTATTTCGTTGAAATTAGAGAAAACAATGTTAATTATCTTAATGAACTTTACACTAAATATGGTGAAGAATACTTTGATAAAGAAGCTTTCACATCATTAAATACTTATAAATTAAAGGAAGAATATATTGCATATTTTGAACCTAAATATAATGAAACTGACGAAATAAGCAAAGACGGACAAACAAAATATGATCAATTTTTTAATCGAGTATTTCTTAACATTTATCGCGAGATTTTTAGTGATATTCAAAAAAATAACTTAGTTTTAAAAGGAAATTCAACATTTTTAAGTTACAATGATTACTCAAAGTTGCTTTCTGATTTTGATAAATATTATACAAATTTAATTACTATTGATTCATTTATTGCTTTTTATCTTAGCGCTTTAATTTTATTTATTATCGTTCCACAAACGAATCACAAAAGAAGAACAGTAAGTGAAATAATTTTAAAGGTTGAACATGTACATAAAGATGTCTCTTATCTTACAAGATTAGAAACTTTTATTGTTGGATTTTTTGATGTACTTAATGCGTCTTCAATCCTTTTATTTACTCCTGTTATCACATTAGGATTTGGAAATGCATTTGCTCTAAAGTCTTTAGTTGGAATCAGTTTAGTTGCACTTGCTTTTGTAACAATTGAAATGATCATTATGTGTACCACTAAACTTTATCAAAGCTTAAAAGAATTAATAACACGTACATTTGTAACTGATACGGATAACATTGACGAATACTATAGGGAAAAATATTCAAATGATTGAAAATTTAGAAAAAAATCAAAATGAAATTACTGAAAAACCAGTAGAAAATAAAAATGAAATTGCTTACTATAGACCAAAGTTTCGGAAAAGAGTATTTGCAGCAATTTTTGATTTCTTAATTTTCTTTTTTCTTACAACAGCACTTTTTGTAGGCTTTAAAGAATTTGCAAATCAATTTACACCAATTAAAAAAGAAAACGACACTATTAATAGACTTAGATTAGAATCTGATATTTTTGTAAAATATGAAAATAGAATTATCGATATTGTAACTTTTAATAATGGAAGTACTGATAAAAGTTTTTCTGCTAAAGAAGTTGATTTACGTAAGCGATTAAATAATTTCTTTACTTTTGTAAAAGAAAATTCAAATGATGAAGTCTATGAAACATCCTTTAAAGAATACGAAGAATATTTACTTTCTAGTGATTTTAATTATGAGGGAAAACCTTATTTTATAAGAAATTCGGATGGGAAAGTTACTAAAAATTGGAATGCACATATCCCTTCAAAGAACTATGTTGAAATTGTTTATAACCCTTACATTGACAAGCATGCTCAAGGAATTTTAGTAACAAAAATACCTGAATATTTAGAAGCCCAAAAGAAAATTTCATATGTTTTACTTTTTGTTGAAGTACCTTTGGCTTTAGTTGTGTCGGGACTCATAATTTATTATGTCATCCCTTTGATATTTTCTAGAGGAAAGCAAACGTTAGGGAAATTGCTTTTTAAAATTGGTTTAGTGAATAAAAATGTTCTTAGTGTAAGCGTAAAACAATATACTTTAAGATTCTTAATTTTCATCTTTTTAGAAGTTCTTTTAAGCCTTGTGACTCTCGGAATTCCGATCATTATTTCATTCTCGATGATGGTTTTTTCAAAGAAGAAACAATCATTTCATGACTACATGCTCGGGATTGAAGAAGTAGATGTTGAGAACTCTAAAATTTATAAATCATATGATGAAATATATCTAAAACCAGCCGAGGTCGAATTCAAAGATTTTAACTCAATCTAACGATTTTTTATAATGTTATTATAATTGTAATTAAATTGTAAGCGTGAATTGTAAAAGTAAATGCAACATTGCTGTAAAATAGCTTTTGAATTGTTTATTGCAACCTTTTTGGTTAAAAAAAGTTGCATTTACTATTTTAAGTGAATGATATTTTTAAATGCTTTATAATGAAAATGTGAGAAGAAAGCACACTAAAGCTCGGTAGTAATTGCAACGGAATGACTAAATGCAACACTCACTTGCCGAATTTAGAAAATCTCAGCTTATTTTCTATAAGCTCTGTAATTAATAATTTTTACATTATTTGTATCGATTTTCTTAACATTTAATGCATTTAATATTTCTTCTCCAAATGCTAGTTTGAAAGCGTCGAATGCGCACATTCCATCAAGAGATGCTAATGAACGACTGTTTAAATGACTGTTGATTTGTGAGATGGCAACTTCATCTAAACCTTCAACAACATCCTCTTTAGGAAAAATTTTACGTATTTGAGCATTTGAATTTTCAACATTGGCTTTTTGATAAGAGGACGCAGGATCACAATAAAATATATGTGTCCTTTTTTCTTTATCTTTTACCGATGAAGCTTCAATATTTTCAAACTTATTAAACAAAACATCCCTATCAGTAAGTATTGTGCCAAAGACGTTTGCGAAACAATTGTATCCAAGCTTTTGCTCTAAAGAATTAAATAACTTTATTACATCATCAGCCGTGCTATGCTTGTCAAATACAGCAAGCCAAATAAACTGACAAGGCAAAAATGTTAATGTAAAAATCTGTTGAGATGATTCGTTTTTAGATCCTAAGAAATCCATTTGAACATAAAAACCAATTTTATTTGATAATTTATATTTCAAAAAGTCTTGATACATCCTGCCACTTCAATCGATTTCACAATTTTCATCATATTGATATTTTTGTTTATTTTTCGCTTTTTAAGTGTTACTTTTCGTGGCAAATCCATGTTTTTTGTCGTTAGAATCTGTCTATTAATGTAGTCATAGATTGACTTAACGCAACGATTAACTTGTTTTGTTTCAACTAGATGATAGATGCTTTGTCCGTTTTCAACTGCTTCCTTAACTTTTGAATCTAATTCTTCAAATTCTTCTTCAGTCATATTTAAACCTTTTCTTGAAGAAGATTTCAGGGTAGTAGAAATGTTATTTGCAACAATACCATCATATTCAATTTGTTCTTTCGGACAGTTTTCCTTTTTTGGACAGCTGTTACAAACATATGGAAATCGAAGTTTGTTCTTACAATCATAAACGACCTTGTGGCTACATTCTTTTGCAAAGGAACAACTGCAACAATTTTGCTTACATTTGTTTTGACATAATTCTTTAACTTTGCAATTTCCGTAAGACATGCAATCAATACAAACACAATCTACTTTACATTTAGCAGATTTATTTACAGCTCTATTTCGCTGAATCTCTCTAGTGATTGTAGATTTATTAACGTTTAAGTTTCTTGCAATAAAAGAGGCAGATTTTCCTTCATCTAAATAAGTTTGAATTGTAACTCTTTTTGCGAAATCTAATTGTTCAAATTTACCCATAATTGGTTTTATCTCCTTTCGTGTGATGGGCAAGTGAGCAATTTAATTATACAAATTTTTGAATGGGAAAGACTAATCGCAACATTTTTATATTTGTTGCTTTACGGAATACAATTGGGGATTAAATTGTAAGTTAATTATTTGCTTTTTTATAGATTTTCAGCCTTGGAAAACAGGGCGTAATTGGTGTATAATAATGGCATGCATAAAAAGAATATTTGTAAACTAAATAGAAATATTTTAGCTTTAGGTACTTTTGTAGTGCTATCTAGCTGTGTATTTTCTAGTTCAAGTCCAAATAATTATGTAGAAGGTAGAAACGTAAATTATAGAGAAAATTTAGTTTTAAAATCTGAAGAAGCAACTAAGCCTAATTTGAGCTTTTCAATTGCAACAGCTTGTAGTACTGATACATCGACTTCTTTTGCAATTAATTTTGCTGTAAATAACGGGAAGTCTTTTTATTTGGGTTATGGAAGTGCAGAGAAAGATATTAAAGCTAAGTTAGTTTACCAGGTTAAAACATCTAGTGGAAAAGTTGAAGAACGTGTAGCTGATATTAATCGTAAAAACAAAAACAATTATTTCGATGCAGTAGGCGAAAACGGAAGCGAAAACCTTTCTACTAATGTCGATGTATTTTTTGAACCAGGAGAAGAAGTTTTAGCTAAAGAATTTAAAGTTAAAGATATCGTTGAAGCGGTAAAAGGCGAAAATGGTAAGTATTCTCCAAAAAAGAATGCTGATGGATCAATAGCATTTGAAGAATTTGATGACTGCAATCTTTCAAATTTGAAATCATTCAAATTATCACAATTTCTTGAATTAAGCTATGCTGGCTCATCAACATTTGGAAAGTACGCTTCATTTCAACTCTTAGGCGAGGGTCATGGAGCGGAGATCTATCAAGGTCTTGGAAGTCAATATAAAAGAGTTTATAAGAACAATAAAGACGAAATCGAAAGTGGAAATGCATGGATTAGAACAAGACTTTTATTCGATACTGAAACAGTTTTCGAATTTAAAGTTGGTGATGAAACAATTTATAAAAATGCGCTTTCTCAAATTGTAGATTTAACAAGTCCAAACTCTAAGATCGGACTTTTATACGACGGAATTGATGCAAACAAAGTTGAAGATATCAAAATTTATAATTTCTTTATAAGTTTAGATATCTATTCAAAAACAATTGATAAGTCGGTTTCAAAGAGTACTTATCAAGCAAGATTTAACACATACGATGTAGCAATTAACGGGTTAAAAAATTCGAAAGGTGAGATTGTTAGAGAAGGAAATAAGAACGCATATAAGATTAGTTCTACCTTAATTGTATTGTTGTCTGTGTTATTATCAGTACTTGTTTATTGTGGAGCAACATTAGGTATTTTCTTCTATGAGAAAAAAGCATTTAAAGATGATGAATTCAAACGCGTTAGGCCGAAAGAATTTTTCAAAACTGCTGGAATGGGATTAATTACAATTGAATCCTTGATACTCGCGGTTGAAAGCATAACGCTTAGATCCACGACGTTATTAACCTCTTTCAAGGTCTATAACGAAATTGATGTTTATATCGTTGTATCTAGCATTGCTTCGATTATATTTGTAGGGTATTTCATAAAATACTTTATTACGATGTTTAAGAACAATGCTGAAAAGCGAAGAAATGAAAAATTAAATTCGAGTGTTAAATATTTAAATGAAGATTTATTTACACTTACAGATGATTAAGAGGTAATAATATGGAAATTAAATTAAAAGGACTAACAAAAATTTTCCCTGGAAACCCTAAAAAACATATTAAAGATACAGTTGCTGTAGATACTTTAAATTTAACAGTCCCAGATGGAAAATTAGTCGGTTTACTTGGCCCATCAGGTTGTGGTAAATCAACTACACTTTATATGATTTCAGGGTTACAAATCCCTACAAGTGGTGAAGTTTGGTTTGGCGAAGAAGAAGTTACAAACCTTTCACCAGAAAAAAGAGGAATTGGATTAGTTTTCCAAAACTACGCTTTATATCCTCATATGACTATTTTTAAGAACGTTGAATTCCCTTTAACTAACTTAAAAGTAGAAGTACCTCTCGTTAGATTCTTCGACTACGTATTCAATTATACATATACAATGCATGAAGATGATGTACGTGAAGGCATTGTACGTTCAATCAACACACTTACTGCCAAGATTGGTTTAACAAAAAAACAAGTTAAAATTGATGATACTTTAGAAGGTAATTTATTAAAACTTACTATTCATTTATTAAAAGTAAGCGAAAAAAACGCTAGATTATTCTCTAAGAATTTTTCTAAGATTATTACACCTGATACAGCAGAACAATCATGTGAACAATCAAGCGAAGCATTATTTGACGCAACATTCAAATATGACTTCTTATTAAAAGATGAAGAGAAAACTGAATCTGGTATGTTAGATCTTAATTTCAATGAAAAAGAATTAAATGAAATTGAATTTAAAAAGTTGTCAGGCGAAATCAAGTCTTACATCAACGCATATTCAATTAGAGAATACGCAAAAGAAAAAGAAAACCATGTATTAATTGACTTCAAAAATTCAAATGGTTTAAAAGTTAATCAATGCATTTCTTTCTTAAAAGAAAATTATAGAGTAAGTTCAAATCTTAAAATTAATAACATCGATACTAAAAATGTTAAGAAAGAAGCAATGACTGCCCTTAATGCTTATAAGAAAAATATAGGTGAACTTAAAGCTTATGAAGATAAAGGCAATGCTAAGATTTTCTTTAAATTAAAGAAAATTCAAGAAAATGATATTTCTGTTATTAGTGAATTATTAAAGAAAACATTTAATGTTGCTAATGAAGAAATCGTTAAAGCAAACAGTGTCAGCTATAGAAAACTTACTAAACAAGAACGTAAAGATATCGTTATTGAAGTTGCTAAACTTGTTCAAATCGAAGAATATCTTGAAAGAAAACCTTCACAACTTAGTGGTGGTCAACAACAACGTGTTGCTATTGCTCGTGCTTTAGTTAAAAAACCAAAAGTTTTGTTATTAGATGAACCTTTATCTAACCTCGATGCTAGATTAAGACTTCAAACAAGAGAGGAAATTCGTCGTATTCAAAAAGAAACAGGAATTACAACTGTCTTCGTTACTCACGACCAAGAAGAAGCAATGTCAATTAGTGATGAAATCCTTGTTATGAAGAAGGGTGTTGCTCAACAAATTGACTTACCTCAAGAAGTTTATAATAATCCTAAAAACTTATTCGTTGCTGAATTCTTAGGAACACCTCAAATTAATGTATTTGAAGGAAAAATTGAGGGTGGAAATGTTAAAATTGGCGATTCAGTAATTTATGAAGGTGTTAATGCAAAAGATCAAGATGTATTCATTGCTATTAGACCTGAAGGATTTGCATTAACTGAAGAAGATTCAAAACTTGGATTAGACGCAACTGTTGATGCAGTACAAGTCTTGGGTAGAGACATCTCAATCGTTGGTAAAAACGAACATTGTACAAAACCTGTATTCAGAGTAATTATTGGTAATAACGAAATTAACGTTAAAGGAAACATCAAACTTTTAGTCAACTCAAACAAGATGTTCTTATTCGATAAAGAAACACAAGAAAGAATTTATTTGAAATAAAGTAGAGTGCTCATATGTTTGAATTTTTAAAAAATAAAAAGGAAAATGTAGATATAGCAAACACTTCTTTCGATGGTGGATCTTTAGGAGAACTCGGAGTTGGTAATAACGATAATGGCGTTATCGTTAATGTAGTTTCAAGAAAAAAGATAAATAAGAATTACGTCGTTGGTGGAGTTTTAGATCAAGAAACCAAAAACAACTGGAAAGCTTGGTTCTATCTTGCGCCTGTATTAATTCTTATGGCTATCTTCTTAATTTATCCTTTAATTAATACAATATTTATTTCATTCACTGAAAATTATAAATATGCAACTGGTACGTTCGATGGTTTGACTTTAGATAACTTTGCAATTATCTTGGGTTTAAAACCAATATCTGGTACTGGGGAATCAGCAATTTATGAAACTAATTTAGTTACATATGCTATCCCAAATACCTTCATTATCGTTTTCTTAACTGTCCCTGTATCAATTTGTATTGCTTTAATTATTAGTGTCTTACTTAATAACTTAAAATGGTTCCAAAAAGTTTATCAAACTGTATTCTTCTTGCCATATGTTACAAACTCAATTGCTGTTGGTATGGTATTCAGTGTCTTGTTTGATAAATTCGGTCTCGTGAATTATATATTCCATTCTGATATTACATGGGTATATGGTGCTGATAGATGGGTCGCTATGGTTCCATTATGCTTATATATTGTTTGGAGCAGTTTACCATTTAAAATTTTAATCTTATTAAGTGGTTTACAAAATGTTGATAAGCAATATTATGATGCAGCAAAAATTGATGGTGCACCAAAATGGAAAGTATTACTTAAAATTACTGTTCCAGCATTAAGACCTCAAATTCTTTACTTGATGGTCACATCATTTATTGGAGCATTTAAAGAATATACAGCAGTTGTCGGCTTGTTTAATGGTCCTGGTACTAGTGGAACGGGTAGCTATGAAATGTATACAATGGTCTTCTATATCTACGAAAACTTACAACAATATACGTCATATGCTGCAGCAGCCGCTGTCTTATTATTCTTAATTATTCTCGTATTCACCTTCTTGCAACTTTATATTAACAAGAAGAAATCAAGTTAATGGAGGAAATAAATATGGAAACAAATGTAAAACAATATATTGATTTTTCTTCCGGTAACCTTGAAGGTCAACAAATTACTCTTGTTATTAAAGAAGGAAGAAGTACAGTAGAACAACTTAGAAAAAAGGATAAAGTAACAAAGTGCGTTTCAACTATTATTACTTATATCCTTATTACATTCTTAGCACTTATTATGATTCTTCCATTCTATTGGATGATCATTACATCGCTTAAACACAATGAAGAAATCAGTGGTATGACACAAACATTCTTCCCTACAGTTGTTATGTGGAGCAATTATGTGTACGTCTTCCAAGTATTCGATTTCTCAAATTACATGCTAAATACTATCGTAGTTGCTATCTTCTCGACTATTGGTACATTAATCACAACTGTCTTAGCTGCGTGTGCCTTTGCAAGACTTCAATTCAAAGGAAGAGAGACTTTATTCTCAATCTTCTTAATGACTATGATGATTCCTGGTGAAATGATGGTTATTTCTAACTATATTACTGTAGCTAGCTTCGGTTGGGTTGGATCAGAACAAACTAGATTCCAAGCATATCTTGCAATGATTGTTCCATTCTGGTGTAGCGTTTACTATATTTACTTATTGAGACAAAACTTTAAACAAATACCAAATGAATTATATCTTGCAGCTAAGGTTGATGGAAAAAGTGACTTCTCATACTTGTTAAAAGTTATGATTCCACTTGCAGCACCAACTTTAATTTCTATTACTATTTTAAAATTTATGGGAACATGGAACTCCTATGTTTGGCCTAACCTTGTTACAAATAATTCTGATTTCAGACTTATTTCTAACGGTTTAAGAGGCAGTTCATTCAGCGATCCTGATAGCGGACTCGTTCAATATGGCTATCAAATGGCAGCAACAGTCGTTGTCACGGTCCCATTATTCTTATTATTCGTTATATTCAGAAAATACATCATGAAAGGTGTCGGTAGAGCCGGTATCAAAGGATGATGTGTATATATTAAAAAATTTAAAAACATTTAAGGAGAAAAAAATGAAAATCAAAAAAATATTAGTATGCTTAATGCCATCAATCTTATTACTTACAGGCTGTGGAAGGAACGCTGGAGGTGGAAACACTGGCTCTGGACTCATTAAAGAAGACACAAAGATTACTTTTACATCTACAGCAGGTAAAAATAATCTTGAAATCATTAAAAAATACGTTGAAAGTTTCAAGAAAATTGAACCAAAAGTTACTGTTGATGTTACTACTGTTAGCGGAAGCTATTCACAAATTGCTAGTAATATTGTTGATGGTTTCTCAACTGGAAACTATGCTGACTTAGCTCTTGTTTATCCAGATGCTGTCGCTGACTTTATTGATTATGGTAAAGCATTTGACGTTACTCCATATTATGAAAATAAAGAATATGGTTGGAAAGCTGACGTAAAAGCAGATATCATTGACACTTTCTTAAAAGAAGGACAAGGATATACTATTGAAGGTACATATTCATTACCTTTCTCAAAATCAACTGAAGTTGTTTATTACAATAGAGAAGTAATTTTAGGCTTAGAATTAGGCAAAACAGTTAATAACGGAAATCCAATTAACGAAAAATATTTATCAGATCTTACATGGGAAGAATTCTTTGATGTATTATGCCCAGCAATCATTGATTACACAAATACTGAAAAAGGAAAGAACCTCATTGACAAGACTGGTGCAAAAGGTTGGTCAATTTTATCATATGATAGTGATGCTAACTTATTTATTACACTTGCTGAGCAATATGGATATGACTACACATCTGTTAAAAATGGAAAAGGTAGTGCTGATTTCGTTAATGATGGAATGAAAGCATTATTAAAGAAATTCAATGAATATGCTAAGAAAAACTACATCAACTCACAAAAGAGTACTGGTGAAAGAGCAAATACATTCTTTACAAATAACCAAGCTTTATTTTCTGTAGGTTCAACAGGTGGTGCATCATACCAAATTTCAGATAGCAACCCAATGGAAGTTGGAGTATTTAAACTTCCTCATGCCAAAGATGGAAAAGCTGCATCAATTTTACAAGGACCATCATGTGCTTTCTTACAACACAATAAAAAAGATGGAAGTATTGATGAAAATAGAAAATTAGCTTCATGGTTATTCTATAAGCATATGTCTAATTTTGATAACGCATTAACATGGGCTGTCGAAACTAACTATTTACCTATTTATTCATCAGCTTATGAAACAGAAGAATATAAAGAAGTTTACGATATCTCAAAAGAATCAAACTTAAAGACTTTAACTGCTTTAAACTGTAGAATCGCTACACTCGTTCCAACAATTAAAACAGAATATTACACATCACCTGCATTCAAAGGATCAAATGCATGTAGAGATCAAGTTGAAGCTTTAATGGGCAAAGCATTAAATTCAACAAATACTGCTACAGATGAAAACATCAATACTTGGTTCAATGATGCTTATACAGCAGCTCAAAAAGCTATTAAATAATTAAGGATATGAAAAAGTTTAAAACAAACGCTTTATTATTATGCGCCATAAGCTCGATTGCTATGCTTTCGAGCTGTGGCAAAAAAGGGGTTAACGAAAACACTATCCAATTTTGGCATACATTTGGAAAAGAAATTGTTGTTAAATTAGAAAAGCAAATTAGTGCATTCGAAAAAGCAATTTATGATAGAGATGGAGTTTCAATTTCAATTGAGCAATCATATCAAGGCGATTATGATGCTTTAAGTGATAAAGTTCTTAATGGTTATGCTACAGGAAATACTCCAACAATTACAGTTGCTTATCCTGATAATATCGCAGATTACCTCGAACTTGAAAGTAATAAAGGTGATTTAGTGGTTAATCTTGATGATTATATCAATAGCCCTGAATATGGATTAGGCGTTAAAGATGATATTTTTAAAGAAGAAACTAAAGCATCTGATATAGTTGAATCGTTCTATGAAGAAGGAAAAAACTATAAATATGAAGGCACTTATTCAATGCCATTAATGAAATCTACTGAAATCATGCTTTATAACGAGGCCGTTGTTTCTAGAGCTTTATTAGATTTAGGCATCGAAAAAGATGTTGATAAATACATGAAAAATATCACTTGGGACGAATTCATGGCATTGTTACAACAAATTGCTAATAATTTTGAAAAATACGGAATGAAGGATCCTGAAGGTGGTGATTCATATGCTTTATATTATGATAGCGATGCAAACTTATTTATTACACAATGCTATCAAAGAGGAATTGACTACATTTCAATGAAAGACAGGAAAGGTTCTATTGACTTTAATAATAGCAAGGCTGTTGAATTATTAAATGAATTTAAAGGCATGCGTGATGCAAAACTTTTAACTACTAAAGGTTCTACTGATGGTAGATACGGAAGTGATTACTTCAAAGCTATGAGAACTGCATTTGTTGTAGGTTCAACTGGTGGATCTGGATATAGTGACCCAGGTGTCAGCTTTGATGTTGGCGTTTGCAAATTCCCTAGCTATAAAGGCGTTCCTGTAGAAAAACAAAAGTATGTTTCTCAAGGTGTTACTCTTGGATTATTAAAAAATAGTTCGGCTAGTAAAGAAGTAAACGATAAGAAAACTAGATATGGATGGGAATTCATTAAATATATTACTAGTCCAACTAATAATGCTGAGTTAGCAATGGAAAGCAAAGGATATGTACCTGTTAGAACATCAGCTTATGAAAGCGAAGAATATTTAGAATATTTAAATGATGATGGCTATTCAACAGAAGTAGCTAAAAGTGTAATTAACGAAATTAACGGTAATTATTTTAACTATCCTGTATTTAAGGGAAGCGCTGAAGCAAGAACTCAAAGTGAAGGCGCCGTTAAACAAGTTTTACTTGGAAAATTAACGCCTGAAAAAGCTTTAGAAGAAGCTTATAAAGAGGCAATTAAAAAGGCACAATAATTATGAAAAAAAGATTTAAAATTGCAACTTTATTATTTGCTATAACTTTAGGAGGAACAGTCCTTACTACTACAAGTTGTGGTGATAAAAAGATTGATTATGTTACAAGAAGTGGTATTAAATTAACCCACGATTATAAAGGAAAAGATTTCTTTAAAGATGGAATTGCTCAAGTTAAAGTTGCTTACTATATCGATGGAGATACAACTCATTTTCAAATGACTGAAAGCAACAATACTGAGTTAATCAAATCTAGATATTATGGTATTGATACTCCTGAATCAACAGGACAAGTCGAAGAATACGGCAAAGATGCTAGCGATTTTACTAAAAGCAAATTAGAAGAAGCTAATAAAAACGGAACTATCGTTGTTAGCTCAATTAATTTAGATGAATATGCTAAACCTGAACCAGATTCAACAGGTTCAAGATACCTTTCTTTAGTATGGGTAAATTTAGAAAAGAAAAATGCTGATTTTAGCGAACTTTATTTATTAAATCTTTGGATTGTTCAAGAAGGATATAGCTATGTTAAAGGCTTGGATAAACTTCCTGAATTTAAAGATGTTTTCTTAGAAGCAGAAGAACAAGCTAGAAATCTTAAACTTGGTATGTTCTGTGGAAAACCTGATGAAAGATATAATTATGGAGATTACACAGAAACTTCACTTCTTCAATTGCAAAATGAAGTTGTTGCTAATTTAAAAGACCCTAATCATGAAAACAAATATGAAAATAAAAAAGTTAGAATTAGAGGCGCTGTCGCTGGATATACAAATAATATTTTATATCTCCAATCATCATTCTTTGATGAAACAACAGGAAAAACAACGTATGCTGGTATTAACGTCTTTACAGGCATGACACCAATTGCTAGTAAATTCACTCAAAAGAATGCTTATATTCAAATTTGCGGATTAGCTCAAACTAGTGATAATTTTGGCTTCCAAATTACTAGTGTTTATAGTTTCCCTAGAGGATCTGCTAAAGATGAAAACGATGGCAAAGTTTTATATTCACCAAAAGATATTCCACCTGAACTCGAGATTAATGATAGAGTATTCAAGGCAAGTGATTTAGACACAAATTACTCAACTTTATTCCAATCGGTTGAAGTTGAAGAAGAAGTCACTATTACTGGTGGTTATGATTCGCAATCAACACCTGTTAATGCTACACTTTATCCATCAGTCAATGGAACAAAGGCACCATTTGGCATTTATGTTCCATTCCTTTATCAACCTGATCCAGACAAACCTTTAGAAAAATATAAAACCTATAAGGATTATGTTGGAAAAACATATAAAGTAAAAGGTGTTTATACTTTCCACACTTCAGCTACAAGGGTAAATTATCAAATCGTCTTAAGAGATAATAGCGATTTAGTTTTAGTAAGATAAAATGCAAAAAATTTGTAATTGGAAAAATATTTTATTATTAAATTTAATAATAATCGGACTTACATCATGTGGTGAAAAAATAACAAGTACCGATGTTTTCATAGAACAGATGTATGCTGGCGAGCATACAGATGACTATGCTTTAAAGATTTCTACTTTTAAAGAAGAATTGCCTTTAACAGGATATAAAATTAATCTATATGAAAGTAAAGAACTTGCTTATACATGTGATTTAAGTTCGAAAACAATTACGAACAAAGATTCATTGGTAATTTTTAACAAAGATTTTAGTGAAGATAAAACTATCAATTCTAATAGTATCGTCCTTCCGGATAATTATTTATACGGAAAATATTATCTTGAAATTTTAGATTCTAATAATTGTCTTGTTGATTCTCTTGGCATCAAAGGCTTTTCAATTGAATACCTTGAAAAAGGTAGCATTATAAGGCTTGATGAATATAGAAAAGCACATGGGAATTATGAAAAACTTGATTATGTAAGTGTTAGATATGATTCATTTAAATATCTTAAAGATGAAACAAAATCACCTATAAGTTTAGATGAATTATTAAAAGGACCTACAATTGATAAACAATATATAGGCCTTAGATTTAATGACACAGATAAACCACTTGGTGGATTCGTTGAAGCAAACGTAAAACGTTTAGGAGATGGAGATACAACTTTCTTCTATTTCTTAAATAATTCATCATTAGATAGTAATAAGTCTGTTCGTTATTTATTAATCGATACACCAGAAGTTGATCATGGCCCTGGTTCTCACATTACAGCTGAAGCCTGGGGGGATGAAGCAGCAAGAGTAAACAATGAAAAACTTAAAAACGCTAAACGTATATTAATTCAATCTAATAAAGGTGCTCAATTAAAAGAGAACTATGGAAGATATCTAGGATACGTTTGGTATTCAAATGAAATTGATGGTGATTATTCATCGTTTAGAAATTTAAATTATGAAATGGCTTTAGATGGACTAGCAAGATTCTCTACTTATGACAAATATGTAGAAATGTATTCAAACAATATATTATATTATGATTACTTCAACTATGCTGCTAGTTTAGCAAAATCTAAAGGCATTAAAATCTATGGAGAAAAAGATCCAAACTTCAAATCTTAATATTTAATTTACTTTTATTGTAATTAATTTTGGTATAATAAGGAGAAGATATGTATTGTTCAAACTGTGGATATAAATTAAGCGAAGCAAAACAAGAAAAAGCAAAAAGAGAAGTTACAAATAGAACAGCAGATTCTATTATGACTTATGTTTGCCCTCGCTGTGGAAAAATAATTAAAGAAGGGTTAAATGAAGAAGAAGTTAAAGCTTTAGCAAGAGCTTCACATACTGAAATTCATAAATCAAGAAATACAATTAACACTGGTATGTGTTTTGCTGTTATTTCAACTATTTTAATCGTTATTGCTTACATGTTCTTCTTGATGTCATATAAAGCTAATGCAGGTGGAATGCTTGTTATAAATTGTACAGAATTCTATGTCTCAATGATTTTATTTGGCATAAGTGGATGTATGTATATATATGCCTTTTTATCTTTATTTTTTGGCATTAAGAAAAATAAAGAATATAAAAAGTTATTGAAAGATATCCAAAACGATGTCTTTGTTCAATAAATATTTTTTCACATGTTTTAAAAGGAGAAGAATTAATATGTTTAAAAAGAAATTCAAAGGTGCTTTATTAGCTTCTGCATTATTAGTTTTTAGTGCAACAACGGTCGTCGGTTTATCAAGTTGCAATGGAACAACAGATAAAAAAGAAGATGAAGTTACTGCTATAGTAATTACTAATAAAGAAGAATTAACAAATGTATGGGAAGTTGGCCAAGATGATAGAAAGATTAGCATCGAAGTTACACCTAATACACTTAGTGCTGCTACATTAATTAATAACGGAAAGATTAAAATTGAATCAAGTAATACAGAAGTAATAACAGTTGTTGGCACAATGTTACATGCTAAAGCTGCTGGTAAATCTACTATTACAGTTAGCGCTGGAGAAATTAAAGAATCTGTCGAAATTACTATTAACGAAAAAACAGTTGTCCCTGTTTCTAAATTAGCTGATGTTTTAAAAGAAGCTGCAGCTCAAGTTCCTACTAGCGATTACAAAACATATACAGAAAAATCATATCGTGTAAAAGGCGTTATTGTTGCTAACGATGGCGATCGTAATGTTGTTTTCTACGATGGAGAAGCTTATGGATTTGTCTATAGCTCAACAACAATGGTAAAATTACCAGTTGGTACAACTGTTTATGTTGAAGGTGGACTCTGCAATAACTATGGAGTTTTACAATTTGGTTCAAAAGCAATAATTGAAGAAGTCACTGAAGCTTCAGAAAAAGTCGCTATGCCAACTGCAAATAAATTTACAACAAAAGATTTTAATGAATACTATGATTTAGCTACTAAAAATAATTCTAAGCTCGCTGATGTAGCTAAACCTACACCAAATAACTACATTGAATTTACAGGCAAATATGATGGCGACTTTGGCGTAGTTTTAGATGTCGAAGACAAAGTTAAGCCAAAACAAGCTAACGTAAGCATTTATAAAGCTAGCGAAGCAATGAAAAAAGTTATTAAACCAGTAGTAAGTGGATCAGAAATTAAAGTTATTGGTGCTATTTTAGGCTATAACAGTAGCACAAAGAAATTTAATGTCATTCCAGAAAAAATTGAAGTTTTAAAAGAAGTCGTTAAACCAACAGAAATTGAAATTGCTACAAATAAAACAACAATGAAAGTATTCGAAACAGCAGAATTATCAGTTGTAAATACACCTGAAAATGCTGGTGGTGATGTTGAATATGTTGCTGTAGAAGGTGCAGATGTTGTTAAAATTTCTGGCAATAAAGTTAGTGGATTAAAAGCTGGAAAAGCAAAAATTAAAGCTACAAATAAAACTTTCAAACTTGATTCTAAAAATACAATCGAAATTACAGTTGAACCAATTAATTATGTTTCATTAAATTCATATACAGCAACAGGTGCTGAAATTGCCACTGGCTTAGGTCTTGATTCGCCATATGTTACTGCAATGGGAGAAGTCAATGGCGCTACTGTAAGATTAAGTAATGGCCATAAATATAGCGAATCAACTATGATTGGTGCTAATGGCGATAGTCAATGGGGAAAATCATATGTCACTGCAGCTCAATTAAGTGCTATTGATCCTGCAATTAAAGAAGATGGTGACAAGATTGGTGATAATTACTATGCTTCTCTTGATGTATTTGCTGTTATTACAAAAGCAACTAAAGTATCGTTCACTATTAAAAACGCAAAAACTAAAGATAGCGACTTTACAGCTTATATTTTAGAAACTAAAGATAAGGGAAAAACATATACTAAAGTTGCTGAAAAAGCTTATGCTGCAACTGATACAAGTGCTTTAGAATATACACCAGCTGCACCTACAACAGCAGCTTATAGTGTCGTTATTAAAGGTGGACAAAAATATTTTGCTCAAATTGATAAGATCGACATTCAATCAAAAGCAAAAGGCGATTAATTTATAAAAAATAATTTATAAAGCATAAAAGTTTAGGGTAAGTTGCCCTAAACTTTTGATGCTAATAAAGAAGTTGAAACCCCGTAAAAAACAAAGCTTCCTATTTAATTTAGGAGACTAACTATTAAAAATCAAGAAAAAATTATTCATTAATATAAATTAACGT
>UQXJ01000016.1 GCA_900545015.1 uncultured Mollicutes bacterium
GACATATCATCATTTAATTTGACAAAATCGTCATTAAATATTTAGGCTAGCGACAATATAATGATGGAGAAAAACGGCTTGCTCCATCATTCTATAAATTGACCAACATTTATTGTTTATTATAAAATAAAAATAAGACATTACACCTGTTTCATTCCTTTTCAATAAATCATCTTGAGGGATAATAAAATTTATATTTTTGAATCAGAAGGTAATTTTCTAATTTTTGTTTTAAGGAGACTAAACATGAAACGACATCATTTATTACTTATCAGTTTTGCCTTATTTGCTTTTTTATTGGTTAGTTGTAATTCTAATGGAGGTAAAAATAATGCACCAGCTATCGAAGAATTATTTACCATAACTTGGAAAAATTATGATGGAACAATTCTAGAGACTGATAAAAATATTAAAAAAGGTGTTATTCCAACTTATGATGGAACTACTCCTACTAAACCAAGTGATTCTCAATTTACATATACTTTTAAAGGATGGGACCCTGAAATAACTGAGGTTACTAAAGATCAATTTTACATTGCTATTTATTCATCTGAAAAAATTAAAGAAGAGACTTATACAATAACTCGGAAAAATTATGATGGAACGATTCTAGAAACTGATAAAGATGTTAAAAAAGGTACTATTCCGACTTATGATGGAACTACTCCTACTAAGCCAAGTGACACTGAATTTGCCTTCACTTTTAAAGGCTGGGATCCTGAAATAACTGAGGTTAGTAAAGACCAAATTTATACTGCTACTTTTACTTCTGAAAAGCTTATTACTGAAGAAGAAAGATACGCCACTAAGCCTATTATTTCAAGTAACGGTAAAACAATCAAATATGGTTTATATCCACAAACAAACGTCAATGATGAAACATTAATTTCTACTCTAAATACATTAACAACAACTCTATCAAATGGATGGTATTTATATGATAATGAATACTATGCAAAAGTCGAAGCAAAACCATATAAAACTACTTATTTTTTCGATAACGGGACTCCTATTATTAAAGGACAAACATATTGGTTCAAATGCGAACCTATCGTTTGGAAAATTCTTAATAAAAATAGCAATGAATACTTTATTCTTTCAGATGTTCTACTTGATGCTCATTGTTTCCATAGTTCAACTGAAGATAGAACTATTGATGAAAAAACTATTTATGCTAATAATTACAAATATAGTGATATCCGTACATGGTTAAATGACGATTTTTATAATTCAGCATTTGCTCTTGGAAATGCTCATATAAAACTAACAACAGTCGATAATAGCATAAATACTATAAAAGGCGATGACCCTAAATTTATATGTGAAAATACAGAGGATAAAGTTTACCTACCAAGTTATAAAGATTACTTGACTCCTTCTTATGGGTTCAAAGAAAAGGAACTCACATCATTATCTAGATATTGCCAAACAACCGATTGGTCAAGAGCTAGAGGTTCACTTTCTTCAAACGTTGGAGAACAATATCCAAATAACGGTTATTATCTAACTCGTTCTCCAAATAATGCAAGTCTTGGTTCTATATGGGGGCCAAACACTGGGGGAGCAATGATTGAATTACGTATTTATGATAAAGATAGTAGTGTTCGTCCAAGCATTTCAATTAAAATATCTTAATAAGCACTAATATTTCTATTATTTAAGTTGTTATTTCTCTTGCCTTGATTGATTATAAGATTAATGATTTTTTTGTGCGTTTTGTAATACAAAAAAAGGACTGATATTTTTGACATCAATCCTGTTGTTTCAATATGGTACTCTGTACGGGATTCGGACCCGTGAATGACGCCTTGAGAGGGCGTTGAGTTAAGCCTCTTCTCCAACAGAGCATGTCCAAGTGAAATTTTAACAAAAAAAGATAATAATTAACACAATTATTTGACGCTAGAAGTTAATTCGCTTCTAGCATCAATAGAGTTTTATTTAGATAATTGAGTAATAATTGAATCGATTCTATAATCGATTTCATCTTTACCCATAATTTGCATAATAGCAAATAAATTAGGTGTAACTCTTCTTAAAGTTAATGCTACACGAATAATTTCACATGCATCATTGACATTTCCAACCCATTTAGTTGGATCAGCTTTATAAAGCTTATTGTCTAAACAGAAATTGAATTTGTTGGCGACAACTTTGACGTTGTTAAACCGTGTATTTTCATCGTTTTCAAGTGAATAACCACTAGCTTTATATTCTTTTAAGAAATTAATAATTAGATCCTTATCTAATTTTTCGTTAAAATCTAATGTTTCATTGATCAAACTAGAGAATACATCTCTATCAAAGAATTTAATCATTGGATAGATATCACTGAATTTAGCGTAGTCTTTTCTAGGATTTTTCTTTTCTCTTTCAATATTCATGATCGAGACAAATTTATTGTAGTCTTTTTCAATAAAGTCTTTGAGTTCAGGTGAATATTGTTTGCTCCATTCATAAGCTTTTTTAGAGATTTCGTCTTTATTCATTTTTCCAAGCACTTCTTTAGAATAATAATTAAGTTTATCATTATCAAATAATGCTCCATCTAGACTCATTTTCTTAAATGAAAGAATAAAATGAGAAACATCATAGTCTTTTGATTGAACAATGAAGTCTTCATAATTACTATTTGCAATTGTCATTAAATAAACAAGTAATGCTTGTGGTTCATACCCTTCTTTTAAGAAGTAATCAACGCTAGCTTCTGGATCTTTTCTCTTTGATAATTTTCTTCTTGTTCCATTATCCATTTTCATAATAACTGGAAGATGAGCATACTTAGGTGTTTTAAATCCTAATCGTTTAAAGAGTTCAAGATGGATAGGAAGTGATGGAAGCCATTCTTCACCACGAGTAACATGAGTTGTATGCATAAAATGGTCATCACAAATATGAGCAAAGTGATATGTAGGAAGTCCATCACTTTTACAAATAACTATATCTTGATCATTTTGAGTAAGTTCAAGATCTCCTCTAATTTCATCATGGCATTTAATTTTATTTAAGTGATTAC
Source organism: uncultured Mollicutes bacterium (assembly GCA_900545015.1). Taxonomy (GTDB): domain Bacteria; phylum Bacillota_I; class Bacilli_A; order RFN20; family CAG-826; genus Onthovivens. The sequence goes on from UQXJ01000016.1 coordinate 3,017, forward strand.
CATTTGATTTAAAACGAATAACAAAAGGTTTTCCTTCTTTTATATATTCAATTGCATCGGCAGCACTTAAATCTCTATATTTAGCATATTTTCCATATACACCTGTGATTTCTTTATTTTTAGATTGTTCTTCTCTTAATTCATTTAATTCTGTTTCTGTCAAAAAGCATGGATAAGCATCACCTTTAGAAATCATTTCTTTAATAACAGTTTCATAAATTTCTTTTCTTTTTGATTGAACATAAGGACCATAATTTCCTTCTTCATGGTCGCCAAAATATCCTTCATCAGGATCTATTCCAAATTCATGTAATTGTCTTAATAATAATTTATCGCTGCCTTCAACTTCTCTTTTAGAATCAGTATCTTCAAGACGTGTATAAAATATACCACCACTATCTTTAGCTGTTTTATAAGCTACAAGAGATGTAAATAAACTTCCTGTATGTAAAAAACCTGTTGGTGAAGGTGCAAAACGAGTAACCCTTCTTCCTTCTCCAAGTTCTCTTTCTGGATATTCTTTTTCTAAATCATCAATTGTCTTAGTAACATTTGGGAAGATTAAATTTGCTAATTCAATTTTTTTGTCCATTTTTTAAAACTCCTTATTGACATAAACTTTTCAGTTATAATATAATAATCAAGCGCGCAGGTGTGGTTCAATGGTAGAACGCAACCTTGCCAAGGTTGATACGCGGGTTCGATTCCCGTCACTTGCTCCAGACTTGGCTACATAAACACGATTGATTCGTGTTTTTTTTATACCATTTTTTCGAAGCAAGATAAGGACAACACGCAGTTAAATATTTTAACACTTTTGCCCTTTTCTTTTAACTACATTTATAAAAAAAGACAAAAATTTTCTCAATCTTTGTCTTAATCTTTTTATTCTTTTTTAATGTCATTAGAATCGTCATCTACGTTAGTAGAATTTGATTCATCGTTTTTATTTTCTTCTTTAGTTTCTTCTTTAGAATCTACATTGTTTGTTGAATCAAAGTCACTTGAAGAATCATTAGAAATGTCTTTCTTTTCATCTTCAGCATCTTCGTCTTTAAAATTAAAAATATTGCCTTTTTTAAATTCATCAGAAATGTTTTTAAGATTCCTTTCAGCAGTTTCGATGTTCAATTTATCGATTTCATTTCCTTTTTGAACTTGAGATTTGTAAATATTTAATTCTTTAGTTGCTGATTCAAGGAAAAATTCTAAGAAATATTGAGAGAATCTAGGCCATATTTTTTCATGATAATTAAAAATTATAGGAATAAATGGAAGACCTAGTATGCTTCCAACAACAATGCTAGTTAAACTTAAAATATTAATATCTAAATGTGCAGGTCCTAAATAATATAAAAGGAAATAGCTTCCAATAAATCCAATTAAAAATAATATTAAGCTTGGTAAAGCAGAAAGATAATAACCTTCATAATATTCTTTTCTATGGTTTTTTAAGCCTTTTTTAAATACGTAATCAATAGTTCTACTAGGAGCATTAAGTAGCATAGGTGCTACATAATATTTAAAACTATTTGTAACGATAGAATGTAAGAAGAAATATGTAGAGAATAATAGAGCTACAAAATTGCTTCCCATTTGAATATTTCCAATAAGTACTTCATGTTTTTCAAGTAAAGAATTTAAAGCTTGGGTGTTTCCTTCCGTTGATAGTAGACGATATAAATCAACAAAGAAGGTATTTAATTCACCTTTAGTACTAATAGCAATAAGACTAATAATTAGCCCAACAGCAAATTCAGTTAATATATAAACTAAGAAAGCATTAATTAGATTACGCCAAACACTTAATATATTTTTAAAAGGTGGTCTTCTTCCTAAAAAATAAGTTTTTAAGAAAGATTTATATGTTATTGAATCTGCTCTTGGTGAATGTAGACCGCCAGTAATAGCAAAAAAGCTATAAAAGAAAGGTGTCACAAGACTTAAAGTTAAAGATATGCAAATTAAAAACATGACATATCCTAAAACATTAAGATTATATAAATCGCCAATTTCATTTAAGATAAAGGCAAATACTGCATATACAATTAATAAAGCTACTGTGATGGTTCCACTCATTTTAATCGTGAAATATGAATCATCAATAAATGTTTTGTATATATTTTTAAGAGTTTTCTTTTTCATTATTTAAAATACATTGTCTCCTGTATCTTCAATAACTCTATTTCTACCATAGAGTTTAGAAATGTCTTGAACAGCATATTCAAGTTGTCTTTGATCCATCTTTTTGACATTACGTTTTTCAATCATTTTAATTAATTTCTTTAAATTCTTTTTTGAAACAATAAAACTATTATCTTTATTTAAATCTTGAGCATTTTTAATGATGCAATTATCATTAACAATAACGATTGAAATAAAGAATGATTGATCAATTTGTGTAATTAATGAGAGCTTTTCAACACGCTTTTCATTAATAAGCATTGGATTTTCCATTTCATACTTTTTGTTATCGCTAGAATAGAAAAACCACATTGCGTCATCTTTTTTTCCATCAATTGCACCACGATAATATCTGTCTTTGATAACATAAATGTATTTTTCGCCAAATAATACGTGATCAATTCTACAAACAAGTTGATTGTTATTACGAATAACAAGATTATTAATTAAATAATAATCATTTATATCAGCGATTTTTCTAATTTGACGATAATAAATTTTTTGGAAATTTTTAAAAGCATAATGTTTTTTAATAGAAGGATAAAGGATTAAAAATAGCAAAAAGATGCAAATTAGAATAATTCCAATTACAAATACAGTAAATCCAACAGGATTCTCATCATAATTTAAAAAATCGACAAATTGCATCTTTTACCTTCTTTATAAATTAAGCAAGAGTTAAAGCAAGTTCAACCATTCTAATAAGGTTGTGACTTCTTTCTTCTTGAGTCATTTCTTTTTCTTTATTAACAAAAGAATCACTGACTGTTAATAAGCATAACGCTTTTTTATGAAGTCTCATAGCATTTAAGAAAAGTCCATAACTTTCCATTTCAACGCCTAAGATGCCAAGTTCCATAGGAATTTTATAAAAATCTTTATCTGGATCATAAAAAATATCGCTACTAAAAATAGGTCCAACATGAACTGGAATGTTATTCTTTTTAGCATTTTCATAAGCTAAATTCATTAACCCAAAGTCACTGCATGGAGAAACTTTAATTCCTTTATTTTCATAATAATTTCCATAATTAGAATTTGTTGATGCACTTGTTGAAATAATAACATCGCCTACATGGCATTCTTTTTGATAACTTCCACATGTTCCAATTCTAATAATATTTTCTACTCCATATTGAGTAAATAATTCATAGCTATAAATAGAAATTGATGGGACTCCCATACCACTAGCCATAACGCTAATTTCTTTTCCATCTTTTGTATGGCCAGTATAGCCTAAAATTCCTCTTACACTAGTAACTTCGACATAATCTTTTAAAAATGTTGTAGCAATCCATTTTGCTCTTAATGGATCTCCTGGCATTAATACTGTTTTTGCAAATTTTGCATCGTTAGCAATGTGTGTTGACATACTGTTTTTCTCCTTTTTCTAAAATATATTTGTCTAAATCACTGAGATTTAGTTCTTGATAATTACGTTTTTCGATATAAAACTTTCCATTTAATTTTATATCTCGTTTTTCTAATTCAACATAATAAATTAAATATATTACGTGTGAATTATTTAGTTTTTCATTAATTAAATTATTAGCAATAAGATTTGTTCTATTTATAGCATCCACTAAATTAATTGTTTTAGTTTCTAAGCCAAATTTAATTAATCTTTCTTTTATTGATTCTTCGATACTAAGATTTAAATCTGGAGTGAATGTAATAAACGAATCGACTTTTTTGGTATTTTTAATAATAAAGTCTTCCTTATCTTTAATAATTAATTTAACAAATAGAGAAGAATTAATATTAGGATTAAAGTCATTCAATGTATTGAAGTCGTTAATTAATTCTAATGTCTTCTCTTTAATTTTATCGAGTTCGGCTTCCTCCTCTTTTCCAAGCTTTGCAAAAGCTTTATGTACATTTAAAGATACTAATACATCAATTAAATATGAAAACAAATAAGTTTTATCCTTCAACGGCTCTTCCTCCGGTTGAAGAATCAGCACTTAAAACATCAGTTTCAGTCATAATATTTGTAAACGCTTTATAGAAATCATCTTGTGAATAAGTAAATAACTCGCCATTAAAAGCGATTGAAATTCTTCCTGTTTCTTCACTAACAACAACAGTTACAGCGTCACAAATTTCACTAATTCCGATTGCTGCTCTATGACGCGATCCATATTTACCAATAAGTGGTTTTGTTGTTGGAGTGTAATAAACTGAAGCTGCAATAATAGTATTTCCTCTAATAACAACTGCACCATCGTGTAATCTTGTTCCAGGATAGAAAATAGTAATTAAAAGTTCATACGTTACAGGCGCATCTAAAACTGAACCATTTTTAGAAATGTCAGTTAAATTATCCTTCCTTTCGAAAGTCATAATTGCACCAATTTTATGTTTGCTCAAATAGATTGTAGCTTCATTAATTGTTTTATAAAGATCTTCTTGAGAATATAATTTTTCAACACTATTGTTTTTCTTATTTAAGCCTTTATCATTAGTTCTTTGAGAAAATTTATTAGCAAATAAGAATCTTGTTTCAGCAAGATTAACAAAAATACCAATAATCGCAAGCATGACAATAAAGCCAAAGCATACACACATGAAAAATTTTAATTTAAAAATATATGAAATAATGAATAAAACGCTAAATGAAGCAAGAGAGATCATAACAAATCTTCTCTTTACAAAATAATCAACAAAAACATTAACAGCAATAATGCCAAGTATGCAAAGTAAAAAATCAATTAAAGTATTAACAGTAAATGGTTCAAAAACAGTTACAGAATTTAAGACATTAAAGCCAAACATTTTATTTCACTTCCTTATTTACGATATCACGAGCAACGTAAACACCATTAGCTCCAGCTTGAGCTAAGCCTCTTGTTATACCTGCCCCATCTCCACCAACATAAAGATTTTTAATTTTTGTTTCAAAGTTATTAGAACATTCAATTCTATCACTATAGAATTTCGCTTCTACGCCATATAAAAGTGTATGGTCATTAGCAATACCAGGAGTAATATGATCAAGTGCTTCAATCATTTCAATAAGTGATTGCATTGTTTTATAAGGCAAAACAAGGCTTAAATCACCAGGGACAGCTTCTTTTAAAGTTGGTTCAACAAAACCTTCTTCAATTCTTTTTACTGTACTTCTTCTACCTTTTACAATATCTCCATATCTTTGAACAATAACAGTTCCGTTCGATAATTTGTTTGCTAAAGATGAAATCTCTTCAGCATATTCGTTGCTATCTTTAAATGGCTCAGTAAAAGTGTGAGAAACAAGTAGAGCAAAGTTTGTATTGTTACTGCCTAATTCACTGGAATTAAATGCATGTCCATTAGCTGTGATAATGCCGTTATTATTTTCAACAACAACATGTCCACTAGGATTAGAACAGAAAGTTCTAACAGTTGTTCCGACACTTGTTGAGTAAACAAATTTTCCTTCATAAAGTTTTTCGTTAATTTCGCTCATAATGACATCGTTAGTTTCAACTCTAACACCGATATCAACTCTGTTATTTGTAACTTTAATCTTATGCTTACTTAAAACATGTGATAACCATTTAGATCCTGGTCTACCTACGTTAAGCATGACATATTTAGCTAAATATTTGTTGCCTTTAGCATCTACTACACCTTGAACAGTGCTATTTTCTTCGATAATGTCAGTAATTTCAGTAGCAAATTTCATTTCGACACCTTTAACTTTGAGTTCTTCATAAATTGATTGGAGAACTTTAAGGTTAACTTCAGTGCCTAAATGTCTAACTTCACTTCTTAAAAGTTTTAATCCTACAGCTAAGGCACGACGTTCAATATCTAAAACATCTTTTGAATTTGGATTAGTTATTTCTTTTGGTGCGCCATGAGCAAGTTGAATTGAATCAACGTATTTTATTAAATCTAAAACAGTTTTGCTTGGAAGCCATTCTTGCATCCAGCCACCAAATTCGCTGGTGATATTAAATTTTCCATCACTGAAAGCGCCACAGCCACCAAACCCACTCGTCATTGAACATGATGGGAAGCAGCCAGAATGTCCGTAAATATCTTTTGGACATTGTTTTATTTTTCCTTCAAGGATTGGACAAGTACGATGATAAATATCACGTCCTTTATCAACCAAAAGAACCTTCAAATCGGTTCTTAATTTAATTAGTTCATATGCGCAATAAATTCCACAAGGACCAGCGCCAACAATAATTACATCATACTTTTCCATTCAAAATACCCCACGTCGTAATATTATAACATAATATTATAGGATGATAAAAGTGGCTAAACGCCCCTTTAAGTAGGTTTTTTTCATTCATCTTCTTTATAAATCCACAAAAATTAATCAAAAAAATGTTCTTTAAGTAATAATAGCAATAAAGAACTTCAAAATCAATGATTTATTTCAAAAAGTCCGCAAAACTCCACTATTTTATTTTAAAACAGTAGTTAAACCTGGTTTCCTTGGCTTAGAAATAGGTTCATTAGAAGCGTTATATCCAATAGCAACTGAAGCTACTACTTCATAGTTTGATGGAATTCCAGCTTCTTTTAATAGCTCTTTATAATCTTCTCTATCTTGCACTTCAGGTGTATTAAGCTGATTAATCCATACAGATCCAAGTCCTAAAGCGTGAGCACATAAAAGAACATTTTCTGTTATTGCTCCACCATTTCTAATAGTTAACCAATTATTCTTATCTCCACTTATAACTATAAAAAGAGGTGCATGATAGCCTAGTTTATATCCATCACTATGTAAAGCGTCTTTAATAACGTTTTCCATTTTATTTAACCAATCTTTATTAGTAATCGCGCTAATATGAATATCTTGTTTATTTAAAGCAGTAGGTCCTTCTATTCCTGCTTTAAGAATGGTTTCAATATCTTTTTCACTAATCTTTTTATCTAAAAACGTCCTTACACTTCTACGTGTCATTAAGCAATTGATTGCATCCATGTTTTTCATCTCCTTTATATAAATTATTATATCTCATCAAAAAATTTATATCCTAAAAATACATTAAATAAAGTTTTATAAAAATGAAATAATGAATGATTTTATGTTATGAATTTAGATTTATTTTTCGTCTTTAATAAACAATAAAGCAATTACGAAATGATTATTTTCTGTTGATAATTCAAATGTACCATTATATTTTTCAGTGATTAATTTAATAGATCTAAGTCCATATCCATGATGAGTTAAATCGTCTTTTGTTGTTTTAGGAAGTCGATTAATTAAATGTAAAGATCCTTCATAATAATTTGTTTCACTAACAGAAATTAAATTACCTACTTCTTTAATTTTAAGATCAATTGTCTTTTTATCATCGCTTACATTTTTTAAAGCTTCAATTGCATTATCAATAATATTTCCAAATAAAGAATAAATGTCTTCTTCACTCATAAAATTTATTAAATCACCATTAGCAATGCAAGAAAATGTAATTCCATATTTTGCGCTCGTTAATGATTTTTCGCTTAAAATAACATTTAAAGTATCATTACTTGTTTTAATTGATGAATCATAAATATTAATAAGTTTATTAACATTTTTAATTGCTTCTTCATTAATATTTTGACTTTTACCAAGTTCACGAATTTGATGTCTAAAATCGTGACACTTAATATTTATCATATCAATTGTTTCTTTACTAACCATGTATTGTTTCTTTTCTTCTTTTCTTATTTCTTCAATAATTGCTAAGTCGCGAGTTAAATTACTTCTATAATACATTTCAAAAATAAATAGCATTGCAAATATACAAGCTAAAGTATTAATCAATGAAATAATTCCAATATAAATCTTTTCATAATGAATTGAAGAATAATAACTTGTTAAGCTATTTAAAACTATATCTATAACAATAAAGATAATACCAATAAAAAGAACTTTTACTCCATCTTTCGCTTTAAATGTTTGTCTTTTTACTATCTTTCTTGCAAATGCAAAATACATTATCCAATAAGTATTGATATAACAAACAAGATATAAAATTAAATCAGGAATTGATGAAAATAATTTCAGTTGATCATAGTCATAAATCCCACCATTAATTAAATCATCAGCCATAAAAAATGAAAATAAAGTATTATAAATTTCATAAGAAACGTGCTCTACGGTATAGCCACAAATAAGGCAAAATAATATCATTCTCCAGTCAGTTTTAAAAAGAAAAAGTGCGATACCTATCGTATAAAGAAAGAAAATAAAAAACATTCCCATTGAATAAAAAGAATTTGATGTAGGTATTGGAAAAATTAAAGCTAAGACAAAGCAAGATAAAATTCCTAAAGGAGCTTTTATATAAAATTTTTCCTTTCTTTCAAGCTTATAGCAAAATAAAGCTTCACCTAAAAGAAGCTCAAACATGAAAATTATTCTAAAGAAAAATAAGCTATTAATTGGGTAACACGTTTCAATCATTTTCCTAAAAACAAACTTAATTCTTGTAAAAATCCTTTTTTACGAGGATGAGAAATTTGAAGATCATGTCCTTTTACTTTTACAGTAAATCCATTCACACTTTCAACATATTCCAAATTAACTAAAAAGCAGGAATTACACATCGAAAAAGAAAAATCTTTTAATTCTTTTTGGATATCTTTTAACGCACCATAAGTTTTTAAATCACCAATTGCAGTATGGAAAATTAATGTGTGAGAAATCGTTTCAATATAATAAATATCATGAATTAAAACGACTACTTTATTTCCATCAACTTGCAACAAAACTTTCTCTTTTCTTTTTCCAACTATCTTCTCAGTTACTTTTAAAATTCGATTTTTAAAATCAAAATAACTTATTGGTTTTACCATATAATCGAAAGCACTGACTTTATATCCTTCAATTGCATATTGAGCAAGATTTGTCATAAAAATTAAATAAACATCTGGATCAATTTTTCTTAATTTTTCGCTAACTTCAATACCATTATCAATACTAGAAAGTTCAATATCCATAAGTATTAAATCATATATTCCATAACAAAAATCGAATAAAAATTCTTGTCCATTATTAAAGAAAGATAATGCAAATTTATTACCTGTTTCTTGTCCTAAATCTAAAAAATATTTATTTATTTTTTGTTGTTCATTTTTGTCATCTTCTACAACTGCAATCTTAATCATTTAGATACCTTTTTCTTTAATTTAATCTTTTAAAAATATGACAAATTATATCATTTTAAAAGCCAAAAAATGCAAGAACCCCAAAATTAAATTCCAAGGTTCTTGCGATTATTTAAGCTTATTTTGCTTCTGCTATTTGATCTTTTAAATCTTTTTTATGAGGAATAATAAGAGCTGATGGGAATGTAAATCCTAAAGCTATTAATCCAGCAACAGGAACAAGGAATGTACCGGCTTTAAATCCCCAGCTTCCTTGAACAAGTCCAAGTTCACTATTTAATTTATCAAGTCCTGAAATAAATATAGAAGAAGCTAAGATAATTGATGAAGCAAGGAGCATTACTCCACTAATAATTCCTAAAATTGTTGTGATTTTGTCATTTGTTTTATTTAAAAAGAATAAAACTGAATGAGTAACACTAATTAATAAAGCTAGAATCAAGAGTACAAAACCAAATATTATTAATCCTGAAGTTGCAATTCTATCATTACCCATCATGATTTCTACAATCGACATATCGGAAAAACCATTTTCAAAATATGCTGGAATGAAAGTGAAGACAAAGGCTAAAAGAGCAAATAATGATGCAACACCTTCAAAGATTCCGTATTTAATATTTTCTTTTAAGTTTTTCATATTAATTTACCTTTCTTTTTTTAAACCATGTGAAGTAAATTGCAAGTGCTGCCCATGTAACGAAGCCAACGCCAACTACTCCATCAATTGAATAAAGGAGATATCTCCACCATTTTCCACTGTTATTTTCAACTCTTGATCCGATTTCTTCACTCATATCAATACCAGTTGAAGTTTTTGTTCTATATAAAGTATCGACATATGTATAAAGAATATTATGTGCAGATTTTTGAAGAGCAATTACAGATGTTGCACTTGGATTATTAGCATCTTCAAAGACGTTACTAGGAGTTCCTCCAGGTAATAAAGCAAGGTCGTTGCCAGCTCTAATTCCTTCATCAAGATCATTAACGTTACCTGATTGATAATAATCAGTAATTGTTGATCCTCTAAATCCCCATTCGTCTCTTAATAAAGATGTAAGTAATGCATAACTTCCTGTAGCTCTTGTTGCACCAACTCTATCAACACTAACCATCATTGCATTAGCTTTACCAACTTTTGTAGCAATTTCTCCTGGTTTTGCCCAGTTTTCTCTTAATGATTGTTCAGTCATCCAAATGAATTGTCCATTTCTACCTTCATCTGTGTCGTTAGCTGCAAAGTGCTTTATATAAGCATAAACACCATTTTCAGTACATCCTTTAACTGCATAAGCAACGAATCTACCGCAAATTAATGCATCTTCACTGAAATATTCAAAGTTTCTTCCACCAAGTGGGCTTCTATGAACATTGCATCCTGGAGCATACCAACCATTAATTTTTAAAGCTTGACCTTCTCCACCAATAGCGTGTCCCCATTTATAAGCTTCTTTCCAATCCCAAGTTGAAGCAAGTATATTTGCTGCAGGATATTTAATTGCGTGTCCTGCATCACCTGTTGAAATTCCACTTGTAAAACCAGTTCCACCATCACTATCAACGCATTTACCTTTATTAATGCTTGGAATTGAAATTGTTCCAAATCCACCATTAGCACAAAGTGTTTGTAATTCAGTAATTGAAAGTTGAGAAATTAAATCATTCCATTTTGGATCTTCATAAGCTAAACCTTGTAGATCATCAAGAGTTAAGCTTGTATCTTTTGAATTTGTTTTTGGCATTTCATCTTCTGCATTATTAAATGGACTATGAACTCTAAAAACATTTTCAAACATTGCATTGCTCATACTTCTTTGAGCAGTTCTTTTTGGGAAAGTGCCTTCAAAATTTGCACGAGTTAAATAAGCAATTCCTTGGTTGTATTCGCTTGAAGCATCGTTTCCATCAATTGAAAGAGCATATTTTGCTTGTGGTTCAAAGCAGGTAGATTCAGCACCACTTGTTTCATTTTTATAAGTTGTAAATCTATTTTCAACTTTATGTCCAGTAGTTGAATCTTTTTCAACTTTATAACCACTTTCAGGTACTGTATAAACAAGATTTAAAGGATTGTCTTTACTTTCTTTAACGTGATGAGCGTCAGTTCTAAATGAGAAAGTATAATTTCCTCCTTCGATTTCGTAGCCCATAAATCCGTTATTGTTTGAATCATAAGCATCATAAGAAGCGAGGTCACTAACTTTAACATCAATCTTAACTTCTTGTCCTAAACCTGGATCTAATAGTGCTGTTTTTTCAAATCCAATAAGGTTTTGTGAGGATTTTTCGATTCCACCCTTTGTATAAGGAGCATTATAATAAAGTTCAACAACTTCTTTTCCACTATAGCTTCCTGTGTTTTCAACCCAAATTTTAAAAGTTAAAGTATCATCAAGTTTTAATTCAGTTCTTTCTGAAACTGTTTCACCATTTTGATTTACGACTCCATTTAATGTCCAATCAAATGAAGTATAAGATAATCCAAATCCAAGAGGGAATTGAACTACAGCATCATATCCAGTTTTTGTAACGCCATATATTTCTCTTTTTTCGTTATTAAAATATCCTTCTGCATCGGCAGTTTCATACCACTTATATCCTGAATAAATTCCTTCAGCATAATCTTTATATCTTCCACCTTTTCCACCATAAACAATAGTAGCGTCTGGCCCGCTATTTACATATGTTGGTGAACTTGATAAATCATATGCACATGTGTCTGTTAATTGACCGCTAGGAGTTACATTTCCTGCTAAAATTTCAGGAATTGCCATCGCTCCATAATAGCCAGGATAGCCAATATACATTGCTGCACTAATCTTTGGATTTTCAATAAATCCCATTTCCATTGGTGCACTAGAATTTATTAAAACGATAACTTTATCAAAATTATTTGTAACTTTATCCATAAGAATTTCTTCTTTTTTGGTTAAAGCTAAATAATTTCTTGATGTATCTGCTTCACCTGATTCGTTATAACTAACTTTAGGGAGATCATCACCTTCAGTTGCTCTACGAGATAAAACAACAACTGCAGTATCGCTAAATGATTTTGCGTTATTTAATAAATCAACTGTATAAAAGCTTTCTCCAGGTTCATAAGTTCTATAATAAGTTGAATGTTGGTTTTGATCAGGAGCGCCCTCTCTTCTATAACTTAATGAATTATATTTAGCAACAAGATCTTCATTGATTTCAAATCCTACAGCTCTAAATGCGTTATATAAAGAAACTTTATCTTTATCATATCCGCCTTCACTACTTCCTCCACCTTGATACATAAAGCCATTATCAGATGAACCCCATCCAAAGATATTAACTTTATATCCGTTATCAACAGGTTCTAAAGGTAATGTATTATTAATGTTTTTGAGTAATACATCACCATTTTCACAAATTTCTTGCGCAAGTTCTTTTCCAGCTGTTAAAGCTTCATCAACTTTATCACCATTAATATTTGAATCAGTTTTTGTGAAGAAGTTATCAATAATTCCTCCATAATTTGTTCCAAGTAACACTGCATTTCCAACAGCAAGTGCACTAGAAACCATAAGCATTATGGAAAGACTAACAATCGTCGTAGTTCTTTTCATATTTATTCCTTTCTTTTTTTATTAAGGACACAATTTTTGTGTCCTTAATGATTTAATTCCTTATTTATTTTGTAAATTTGAAGTCAAAGCAATCAACATTACATCCTGCTTTGAATGTTAATTTAAATGTATGAGCACCTGCTTTAATTGTTCCACAAGTTACTTTAACTTCTTTAAAGTTGAAAAAGTCATTTCCATCAGTTCTTCCTAAGTCAATATCCTCAAAAGTAACTGTATTTCCATCAACTTCAACTTTATCAATGAATTGAGAAACTTTACTTGGTTCATATTTAGCAAGATGCATTGTAATTTCTAATGTGTAATCTTCATTTGTACTAAATGTTCTAGCAAGATAACCACTAGCAATATGGCCTACGCTCTTTTCGCCACTTCCATGCGATCCACAGTTTTCAATATAACTTGCACCATCTGTATTAACTAATGTTGATAAATCAAAATCTTCTGCTTCAACTCTAGTTGTACCAACTTTAGTAACTTCAAAGTCGTAGCCTACTTTAACTTTAATTGGGAGTACACATGTTTTATCTTTATAAGTAATTGTTACTTCTTTATCTTCTAAAGTTAATGCTTCAGTTTTATTAAATGTAAAGCCTTCAGTAACTGTTTCAACTTTTCTATCTGTGTATTTTGCAGCAAGTTCTAAACCAGTTGCATCAAACTTTTCTCCTACAATATATTCGGTTTTTGCAGGTTTTTTCACTATTTCAATGCTTTCTAATTTATGTTAAATCTTTTGAGTTCCAAATGCTGTAGTAAAGAAATTTACATAATCAAAGTTTGGCATTCCAACAAATTCAAGGCTTAAAGTATGTTCACCTTTTCCCATTTTTACATCATAGAAATTAGCATTTTTCCAGCTATAATATCGGCTTGCTGCGCTTGTTTGAAGGACAGGATTATCACTTGTAATTAAAGTTTCATCAAGTTTAACTTTAACTACATCATCAAAATTAACTCTTTCATAATTTGATGCGACCATTGTAATTGTTGTTGTTAATTCTTCTGCTGCATAAATACTAATATCAACTTTTGAACCTGGAGCGTATCTTTCAAGTGATTTATTACCACTTGCTTCTTTATTATCAATGACATATCCATCTGGCATATCACTTCTATGAACAAGTTTACTTAAGTCAAAGTCTTCAGCTTCAAATTTCTTATCACCTAAAGCATTGAGTTTAACGTTATAAGCTTTTCCAACAGTGATTTTAATTTCAATACTAAATTCGCCATAACTTACAACGACTTTGTCATCAGATTCACTTAATTCGCCAACTTTATCAATTGTATAATCTTCAATAACAGCTGTTGAATAATCATCATAAGTTGCTTCAACAACTAAACCAGTCTTATCGAATTTTTCTCCTGCTTCATAAGTAACTTTATTAGGCATTGAAGTTGCTTTAATTCCAGTTACTTTCTTTGTAGCTTCTTTTTCACCATATTTAACAACTTTGAATTCGAAATAATCGATATTTGGTCTTTGATTAATTGCTTCAAGTTGGAAATTATGTTCACCTGCTTTTAATGATAATTTAGCTACTTTAAATTCTTTCCAGTGCCAATAATCATTTCCGCCATTATATTCAAAATTAGGTTCATCAGCAGTTAATACATCATTATCCATTGTGAATTTGACACCTTCATTAATCTTATATCCAAGATTTGTATCACTCATTCTTGCCATAATGATAATGTCAAAGTCTTTATCACTTAAAACTGGAATACTAAATCTAGATCCTGGTTGATATCCACAAATATTTTGTCCATTACTTGCGTTATCGCCATTTTCAATAAAAGTTCTTCCAGCAGCAATAAAATCTGGTCTTAAAGATGCATTTGATGTATCTAAGAATTCACCTTCGACTCTAACTGTTTTTAAAGAATCGACTTTAACTGAAGTGACTTTTTCTTTAACTTTAATTGTGATTGTTTTTGTAATTCCGCCAAATGTAATATCAAAACTTGTATCTTCTTTTGTTAATACTGTTTTACTAATTGTTAATTCAGAATTATCAAGAATTTTTTCAGTATTATTTGAATATTTTGCTTTTACTGATAAGCCTGTTAAATCAAGTGTTTCGCCTTCCCAATATTCTAATTTTGTTGGATTTGAAACAATTTCAAGTCCTGTTAAAGCAACTTCACTAACTGAGATCTTAACACTAACTTTAAAATCTCCATAAGTTACAACAATTTCTTTATCATCAAGAGTTAAAGCGTCTACTTTACTGATTTGATATTTATCGCTACTAAGTTCAACTTTAGTTCCATCATTTTTAACTTCTGAAATTACCATTCCAGTTGGATCAAATGTTTCTCCAACAAGATAAGCAACTTTATTAGGTTGTTTTGTAACTTCAATTCCAGTAGTTTTTACTTCTTCAACTGTAATTGGAACATAAGTAAATAATTTTTCAAAAGTAATTTTGATTTGAGTATCAGTTACTTTTAACGCGTTATGATTATCATATTCGTATTCTTTAGCATCAAGAACGACTTTTCTATTATCATTCATGATTTTTACAACTTTCATACCTGTTGGATCAAATTTTTCTCCAACAACATATTTTGTTTTAGTTGGTAATTTATCTACTTGTATGCTTGTAGCTTTTATAACATAAACAACTTTAATAGCAACAGTTGTCCTTTTTCCTTTATAAGATATAGTTACTGTTTTATTTGATGTATCTAAAGGTAATTTTGAATATGTATAATCAGTTACAACTTGTTTTGTGCCATCTGACATTGTTGCAGTGACTTCCATACCTGTTGGATCAAAAACATCACCAACTTCATAATCTACCTTTGTAGGCATCTTAGTAACTGCGATACTTTTAACAACAACTTGTACTGGTTTATTTCCTTCTTCATTATTTCCACAAGATACAAAAGTTGGAGTTGCAAGTAAAGCAACGCCAAGTAACGCAACACTAATTTTCTTAAAACGTTTCATTAATATTTCCTCCTGAAATGTTACTTTTGTTTTAATAGATAAGTTTAGTCGACATAGAATTTATCAATTAAAACTTTGTGACTTTATACTAATGAAAGCGCTTTCAAATAACTTTTAAATTACTTAAACTTTCATTTTTTTATCATAAACTTAGCGATAAATATCTTAAAAAAACAATTTCTCGACCTGAGATCTGGTATTTTCCAGCTATTAGTTTATACTGTGAATATGCTTTTGGATACAAACTCATACTTAGAAATTGAAAAGGCTTTAAATAACGCTTTTATTGATAATAATGATAAAGATATTAAGCCTATCTTTTCACCTGCATTTTTATATAATTCAAAAGAAAATAAAACAAAAGTAATCACAACTTTATTAAAAGATTTAAGTGAATGTGACGAATTTTTTATCGCTGTTGCTTTCATTACTAAATCAGGTCTTCAGCTCTTTAAAGAAACATTTGAAGAACTTAAAAATAGAGGAATAAAAGGTAAAATTTTAACAACAGATTATTTAACTTTTACTGATCCAGATGCACTTTTAGATATCAAAAATAACTTCCCAAATATCGAAGTTAAAATGTATAAATGCTTGGATTCTTCTTCAGGTTTTCATATTAAATCTTATGTCTTTAAAAAAGGTTATATTTATAAATTAGTGATCGGTTCTAGTAACATGACTGATAAAGCCTTAACTATGAACGAAGAATGGAACACTAAATTAGTTTCAACTCAAAATGGTGAATATATAAAAAACATAAAAGAGCGTTATGATAAGTTATTTAGCGAAGCGACTTCACTTGATTCTTACATTGAAACTTATGAAAAGATTTATAACGAATTTAAGTCTTTTAAAGAGAAATCATTGCAAAAAAGTCCTATTTTTGAAATTTTCAAGCCAAATACTATGCAAGTTCAGTTTGTAAATAATCTTAAAAAGAGTATTGAAAATGGAGATAAAAGAGGCTTATTAATCTCTGCAACAGGTACAGGAAAAACTTATGCTTCAGCTTTTGGAGTAAGAGAAATTAAACCTAAAAAACTACTTTTTGTTGCTCATCGTTCACAACTTCTTCTTCAAGCAATTTCAACTTTTCATAATGTTTTGCCACTTAAAAAGATCGCTCTTTTTACAGGTGATAATAAATTAAATAGTGAATTAAAATCGTTCGTTTCTTTATATAAAGAAGGTCAAGGATTTAACATTCTTTTTGCAACGATTGAAACAATCTATAAAGACTATAATTTAACTAAATTTAATAAAAAGGAATTTGATTTCATTATCATCGATGAAGTCCATAAAGCAGGTAGCGAAACATATCAAAAATTAATAAATTATTTTGATCCTAATTTCTTACTCGGAATGAGTGCAACACCAGAAAGAACAGATGATGCAAGTAAAATTTATGAAATTTTTAATCACAATATTATTTATGAAATTCGATTAAAAGACGCACTTGAATATGATTTACTTTGTCCATTTCATTATTATGGAATCACTGATATTAAAGGTATTGACGATGAAACTTATTCTAGAAAAGATTTTAATAAATTGTATTCAAACGATAGAATCAAATATATTATTGAAAAAGCAAAAATATACGGACATTCTGGCAAAAAATTAAAAGGTTTAATCTTCGTTTCAACTAAAGAAGATGGAAAAATATTAGAAAATAAATTAAATCAATTTAATTTTAAAGTTAAATTTTTAAGTGGCGAAAATTCTAATGAAGAAAGACAAAATGCTATAAATTTATTAGAAAGTGATGATAAAAATAATTATTTAGATTACATAATTACTGTTGATATTTTTAATGAAGGTGTTGATATACCTTCTATAAATCAAATCATCATGCTTCGTCCTACTATTTCTTCCATTATTTTTATTCAACAACTTGGTAGAGGTTTAAGAAAATCTAATAATAAAGATTATGTTGTAATTTTAGATTTTATTGGAAATTATGAAAATAATTACATGATTCCTCGTGCTTTTAGTGAAAACGGAAGTAAGGTTGATGCTAGAGTTGTTGTTACAAGTCAATATCTACCAGGCGCATCAAGTATTGAATTTGATGAAATTGCTAAAGAAAGAATATTTGCTTCAATTCAAAAAGCTAAATTTGATACAAATAAATCAGTTAAGATGCTTGTTAAAAATTTAATTTCTAAATTAAATAGAATACCTAAATACGAGGAATTCTATCTTTTAGAATCATTTGATATGACGCGTATTTATCCTTTCTTTGATTCATATTATGAATTGCTTCTTGAATTAAAAAATGACAATTTTAAAGTTCTAAATTCTTTACCTATTTTTAACGATAAAGAAAGAGAATTATTGATTTCCTTAAGTTCAGATTTAGGCCAAGGAACAAGGATAGATGATTTAATATTTTTTGAAGAATTGATGAATCGTAAATCAATTAATGAAATTGCTTCGCTTTATAATTTTTCTTCGCTTGAGCTTCTTTCTCTTACTTCTATTTTTAAAGGAAAACGGGATACTTATCGTAAATTTAATTATTTAGATGAAGCTAATTATTTAAAAAAAGATATTTTAGAGTTAATAAGTAATAATCCTATTTTAAAAAGTTGGATTTTAGATTTAATTGAGTTTTATAAATTTAGATTTAATGAATTTTATAAAAATAAATATAAAGATTATTCATTATCACTTTACGAAAAATATAGTTATAAAGATGTTTGTAGATTATTAAATTATTCTAAAGATTTAACTGCTGTAATAGGTGGATATAAATATAATGAAGTCACAAACACTTATCCTATTTTCATAAATTACGAAAAGAATCCAAAAATCGATCAAAGCATCAACTACGCTGATAGTTTTATTAATAAAGAAACATTCTCTTGGGAAAGTAAAAAGAATCGAAAATTAACTTCCAAAGATTTTGCTCCAATGTTAAATAAAAACATGAATACAAGATTCTTACTATTTATTAGAAAAGATAGCAATGATAAAGAAAGTAAAAAGTTCTTCTTTTTAGGCGAAATTTATCCTACTGATAGTCTAAAAGAAGTTGTTAAAGAAACAAAAGATGAAAAAGGAAACAATCAAAAGCATAATTATGTTGATGTTATTTTTAAACTAGATAAACCATGTCGAGATGACATTTATAATTATCTTGTTTCTTCAATAAAGGATGGTGAATAAAATGAAAAATATTAATGTTGTAGCTGCTGTAATTAAAAAGGGTGACTTAATTTTTATTACTCAAAGAGGTTATGGCGAATTTAAAGATTATCGGGAATTTCCTGGTGGAAAAGTTGAATCAAATGAATCTAAAGAAGACGCCATAAAAAGAGAAATTAAAGAAGAATTAGATGCTTCTATCAAAGTAGAAAAATATGTTGGAAAAGTTGAATATGATTATCCTACTTTTCATTTAAATATGGATGTATTTTTAGCTTCATTAATCGACGAAAAACTTGTTTTATTAGAACACGAAAACGCTTCATGGGTTCATAAAGATGAATTAGACAAATATAATTTTCTGCCAGCTGATATCGAAGTTATTGAAATGTTAAAAAGCATTTTATAGCCTAAATATTTTAAAAATATTGAAGATTTGCAAATATTTTCTTGCTTTTATTATAAATTAAAAAGTACCCTGTTCCTAGTATTTAGGATTTAGGGTACTTTTCATATCTAATCATTTTTAATTATTTTGTCTTAATCAATTATTTTTTAAACTAAATTTATTTACGAGTTACATTTGTTTTAATTGCAGCTTCTTTTACAGCTTCAGCAACCGCTTTATGAGCGTTTCTATCAAAAGCAAATGGCAAGATATAATCAACTTTTAAATCTTCATTCTTTACACTATTTGCAATAGCAAGTGAAGCAGCTATCATCATTTCTTGATTTACTTTTGTTGCTTTTGCATCAATTGCGCCTCTAAATAAGCCAGGGAAAACTAAAACATTATTTATTTGATTAGGGAATTCACTTGAACCAGTTCCAACAACAAACGCTCCAGCTTCTTTAGCATCACTAGGATGAATTTCTGGAATAGGGTTAGCGCAGGTGAATAAAATTGGTTTTTCAGCCATTGAACAAACCATCTCTTTTGTAACACAGTTTGCAACAGATACGCCAACAAAAACATCAGCACCTTTCATAGCATCAGCTAAATGACCGATTAAATGTTTTTTATTTGTTATTTTTGAAAGTTCAATTTTTGAGTCGTTTAATCTTGAATCACCCTCACAAATTATTCCTTTTGAATCGCAAACAATAACATCTTTTACTCCATAGGCTAAGAATAACTTCGCAATCGCAACCCCTGCTGCACCTGCGCCATTAATAACAACTTTAATATCCTCAACCTTTTTATTTACAAGTTTTAAAGCGTTAATTAATCCAGCTAAACTTACAATTGCCGTTCCGTGTTGATCATCGTGAAAAACAGGAATACCTAATTCTTCTTGAAGTCTTCTTTCTATTTCAAAGCAACGAGGTGCACTAATATCTTCTAAATTAATTCCTCCAAAACTACCAGAAATTAATTTAATTGTATTTATAATTTCTTCTGTATCTTTACTTTTAATACAAATCGGAAATGCATCAACATCACCAAAAGTTTTAAATAAAGCACATTTCCCTTCCATTACTGGCATTCCAGCTTCTGGGCCAATATCTCCTAGACCCAATACAGCCGTTCCATCTGTAATTACAGGCACAGTATTCCATCTTCTAGTTAGTTCAAAAGATTTCGAGACATCTTTATGAATCTCCATACAAGCTTGTGCAACGCCAGGAGTATAAGCTAGCATTAACTCTTCTTTTGAATTAACAGGAACACGAGCTACTGTTTCGATTTTTCCTTTCCATTCATAGTGTTTTTTTAAAGATTCTTCCATAATTTTTTTCATATTAATACCTTCCTTCTTTTTATAATGGGATATAAGAAACTGAAGCGCTTAAAGACATCATAATGAAGATCATGCAATTAAGCATTGCTCCAAAATAAACGTTTCCAGTCTTCTTAAAACAAAATCTATTTAAAATTGGTAATAAGAACATCATTGGTATTAATCCAAATACCATATTTACATAAAGCCACATTTCGCTTGTATCGGTTGGTGAATAATACCCATAGAATACTGTTCCAGTCTTAAAATAAACATAATAGTTAATTACTAATATAAAGACGAGACCAATAGAATTTGCAAATCCACTTAATAACATAACTTTCCATTCACTCCACCCTTCATCAGCCATTGATAAATTAACTCTGATTGAATTAGAAATATAAAATACGAAGAATGGAACTATATATTAACCATGTGACGATATAACGAGCATTTAAAGGAGATGCACTAATTAACATAAATCTAAAATCTTGATGGAATATTACATACATTAAATGATCAATTGCATAGAATAATAAGAATAAGAAGAGCGCAAATCCAAAAGATTTTAATAATTCTAATGGTTTAATTCTGAGTTCTTTAAATCTAAACCATTCTACTTTGTCTTCTTGTTTCGTTACTTTATAGTAAATATTTTCTCCAAGTTTTACTCCATAAACTAGTACGAGGCCTATAGCACCATTAACAACTGCCCAAAGCATGACAGAGTTCATCATTCTAGCAGGAAAATAAAATGTATAAGTGTTACTAGCAGCATCTGGGAAGAAATCCATTGACACTCTTGCTAAAGGAATAAAGTCTAAGCAAGCAATAATCGCAGTTAAGACAACAATTGTCCAAAAACTAATTTTTGAGAAATATGATTTATGTTTTTTAACGATAACTTTATCAGTTCTCTTTGCTAAACAGGAATCACTATAAACATCTTTAAGTTCATCTTCGTATGTTTTTATTTGATTTGCTTTTTCTCTAAAAGTTCTAAAGAATGGGAGCACATCAACTAGTAAAGCCATAAGTGAGAAGATGAAGATAAAAATTGAAATTAAAGCTACACCATTAAATCCTTCTTTAACAAACCATGTATGACTAAAATCATCAATTTCGGTATTTAAATTTAATGTTCTTCTAAAGAAGTTTAATGTGTTAGCGATTGACTTAGCATCATACATTTCAAAGCAGTGATTGATTTCTTCTTTATGAACAACTCTAAAAGTTCCATCTTTCATGTTTCCATATTCATAGTCAATTATACAATCGCCATTATCAAGCGTATTTCCGTTTACTTCGTTAATAAATCTATTTGCAATAATTTCAAATGCGCTTGTTGGTCCTTGATATCTAAAGGCACCTTCATCGTAATATGCATAGCTCATTGCTGCATTACATCTTATTTTTTTAAATCTATTTGCAGCACTTACTTTAATATATCCAGAGATATAAACTGACTTAATAATTGATTCTTCATAACTTGAGCCAGCAAAATTTTGAGCGAGATTACAAACGTTTCCACCACCAGCAGAATGTCCAACAGCTCCAAAATTATTTCTATCAATATAAGTATATTTTTCTACATTGTTATAAACATATTGAACAAGATAGTCTAAGCCGTTACATCCAACAGTTGAGCCAATCATTTCACCATTTTCATCATACCCAGCAGCAGTTGTTCCACCTTGACAACCAGGATCAATTGTAAATACGACTGCATTACGTTTTGAAAATTCGATAGCGTATTGGCTCATCGTAGCTTTTGTTCTAGTAAAACCTGGCATTACAAAAATAACTGGTAATGGATTTGTTTCACTTGCAATTTTTGGTTTATATTCTGTAACAGTGTAACTTGAATTTTCACTAGTAATTACAAAATTTTTGCCATTTAATTTATTTTCTTCTCCAGCATTAAATTCTTCTGTCATTTTTTTAGTTAAAGTAAAGTCACTTACTTCAACAGAGTAACCATTTGTTTCGCCAATTTGAGCAACAAATGAACTTGCTAAAACACACACGAATCCAATTACTGTTAATTTAAAGTTTGCTTTTTTATACCATTTCTTAGGTGCTTTAATCGTTTCAACTTCTTTATAATTTTCATTTGGAATTTCAATATATTTATCTTCTTTGTTCCAAAAATAAGCAATTATATTAAGAACAAACGAAGGTAAATTAATAAAAGAAATAATTAAATTTATTAAGAATTTTTTACTTTTATATCTTCCTTTCCTTCTTTTATTAAAGGATATAAATAAGAAGTATAAAGAGAGTTATATAAAGCAATTAATCCTAAAACTAATGTTAACCAATATAAATTATTACTAACCGAAAATAATAAAGCAGTAATTGTTAAATACAATCCGACAAATACATATCCAAGGACTGTAGAAGCTTTTAAAAGTTTTAATTTAGTTCTCATATTTTTAACCTCTTAAAGACTTATTGCCATCGTCTGTTTTTAGCCAGTCATAAACTTTTTTACCAGTCTCTTTTTCTGATAATCTAGCAATAACTCTATTTTTACCACCCATTACGATTCCGGAGTCTTTCTCTAAACAATTCACTCCGCCAAGCGAATCTATATTGTTTCCAAAGCCTAAAAGAACATCAACAAATCTATCTTTTGTAATTAAGCTTCCAGCAGTAGCGACGTCTCCTTCATAGCCTTTAATAACAACATTACTTAAATCTTCGTCAGTAGCACCTTGGTTTTTTAAGAATGTTTTTAAATCATTTGTCCAATTATTAATGATTTCGTTAGTTAATCCTGATGTAGATGACTTAGCATACCAACCAATTGCAATATAGTAGTTTGGAATAGGTATATCATCTATATTTATAAATAAAGGATATAATGTAACGTTTGAATTGTTTGCATGGTTTTTAACATCGTGATAATGCACAACTTCATCATAAGCGATGTACTTAGTTTCGAAATCTTCGTCACTAATTTTTACAGTATCAGGATCTAACCATGTCCAACCATAGAATTCATGGTTTATTGGCACCATCTCATCTTTTAATTTTGGTGTCGTTGCATTTGTAAATTCATTAACATTTTTACTAGCAATTATTTCATCGTTATATACGAATGTAACACTCAATTGGTGTTCCATTCCTTTAATTAACGAACAACTAGATAATGCAATTAAGAATATCGGAAGAAATACAATTTTTTTCTTCATATTATTACCTCGTTTTTACTTATTTTTTATACGTATATGATGCATCTAATAATTTAATGCCATCTTCTGTTTTTAAATAATCAAATAATGTTGTTGCGATTTCATTAGTTGAAAGTTTTGCAAGAACTCTTCCAGTAACTTCACCAATTTTTACACCACTTATTAAATCTGTTGTTTCGATTTTTCCAATTGTTGTAATATTTGCACCACATCCAAGCATAATATCGACATCACCATCTTTATTTACAAGTTCACCAAGTGGGCCAACTTTAGTAGAGTCATCACCATATTTTCTAAAACTTATTTGATTAATTTTATCTTCGTTTATGCCAGCACCTTTTAAATATCTAATTGAATTAGCATAAAAATGTTTCATATTTTCCTCTGTGCATCCGCTAGTCGAGGATTTTCCATACCAGCCAAATACAAGAGAATATGTTTTTGATTCATCTTTTACATCTAAAACATTTAATTTTGTTTCATCAATATCATCTTTAGGTGTGTCTGGAGTAACAGGCTCGTCTGGTTCAATTGGTTTTTCCGCTTCAATGTCTTCTGCTTTAAATGTGTAATCATCTAATAACATTTTTAAGCCTTTTTCAGTTTTTAAATGATTATATAAAGATATAGCAATTTCATTGTCAGTTAATCTAGCAATCGATCTTGTTTTTTCACCAATTTTAGCTGTATCACATCTTTCTTTAGTTTCAACTTTACCAGTTGATGTAATATTTTTTCCAACACCTAGCAAGATATCAACATCAGCATCTTTATTAATAAGTTCACCTAGAGGAGCAACTGCGGTTTCACTATCTCCATATTTTCTAAAACTGATTTGAGCAATTTTATCTTCACTAATTTTCTTGGCCTTTAAGAAACTTATGGCATTACTATAAAAATGTTTCATATTTTCTTCAGTACAACCACTCGTTACCGATTTTCCATACCATCCAATTACAAGTGAATAAGTTTTAGTAGGATCTTTTACATCTAATACGTTTAAGTTTTTATTTTCATCGTCTTTTCCTGTATCAGCTTTAATTAATTCAAAAATTGCATCAACTCTTGTATTGCAAGTAACTTTTGTTGTTAATAAATCAAAAGCATCGCCACTTTCAGTTTTCCAACCTTTAAACTCATAATTCGTTTTTTTAGGATTTACGATGATTTCTCCAACTACTTCATTCTCGTTAACCTTTGCTGTTTTATAAAGATTTCCATCAACATAAAAACTAACAAGATACGATTTTACAATTTCTCCTTGATCTGGAGTGCCTGGTTTATTAGGTTCATCAGGTTTTGCATTACATCCTGCAAGAAGCAATGACCCTAATAATGTTGCCACAATTATAGGCGTTCTTTTTTTCATTTTTATATTCCTTTCTTAATTATTAAAAACAGTTTGATAAGCAGCATTTCTTAAAATTATAGCTGTTGTTTCATCAATTCCTGTTGGTTTATATGTTGTTGCTCTAACATCCACTTCAAACATACTTCCAACATGAACCAAAGCTGATAAATAAGCACCTTCAAGAGACGGATGTTTATTATCTGAATGATATAAATTTATATCTTTATTTTCTTCATACACTTTAGTAAATGCACTACCTACATAATGAACTTTTGCATTTATTTGTTTAGCACAAGAATTATATTTTTCTTTTAATTCCCCTTCCATTTCTTTTATTGTTTTTTTGTTTGATGTTGCGTATTCTTCGTAACCCCAAGTTTCATATAATCTAACTTTTGCGCTTGTTTGAGTATTTTTTACTAAATCAGATAAAGTTTTCGCGCCTTCTAAAAATTTATTGTATTGCGTTAATGGTCCGACTGATTGTTCTTGTAAAATTACAAAATCATAATCATTAATTTCTTTAAATCCTTATTTGCACATGGAGGATGAAAACTCTTTTATTTAGAAGCTTTTGCGG